>JAEURH010000073.1 GCA_016789365.1 Anaerolineales bacterium | reverse complement strand
AATTCCGAGTAATAATTCCATTTTGTTTCTCCTTCTTTACTTTTGGAATCAGCCAACTTGTTGACGAGTTACAGGAGCAAGATCCTTGATTCCATAGTTTTATTATACGATTTAATTTATAAATTGTTGCGATTCAATCTCGTTGTAATGCGATTAACCTAATCCGGGGAAGCCGTTCCATGTGCCAGTCATGGTGAGTCGGAGTAGGTCAATGCCTAGTATCAGCAACAAGGCTAAGGTCAAGCCTGAAGCGAATGGTAGCCACAGTTGAGTCCAATGCTCAAATGTATTATCTTGTCGCATCATTATCATCCACAAAATCATAAAAACTAAAACGAGTAATGATAATGTGCCGAGTGCGCTGATGTAAGCAATTGGATAAAGAATGATTGGGCTATCGGTGAGGATGAGCAAGTTGATGACGATGATGATAGCGACGAGGATGCTAAAGCTTTTTCGATTCAATGCGTAGTCGTTAGTTGGTTCTCTCCATATTGTTTGGTTAATGACTGGAAATAAAACCGATGCTAAGGCGATACCCATGCCGCTACCCGTGAAGAGACGCAAGGTATTGTTGGGTATGTATAAATTTGGGATTTGCTCTAAGCCGCCAGAAGTTTGTTTGAGTAAATAGATGTACGAATTAACGCCATCAATGCCAAAGGCGAGGAAGAATAAAATTAATACTGCTAAAATTCCGCGTGATGGTAAAACGCTTTTTCGTTTGCTGACGAAGGCTTGAAATAATAATGCGATGCCTGCGGCATAAAATTCACCAGTGCAACGCGCACATAATGGCAGTTGACGGTCATCAATTTGAAAGGAACGTGCATCAATACGGTGACAAACCGCATAACCGATGGCATCTAATTTGCCGAGCGCGCCTTCGGGTGAAATATACATCCACACACCAATGACGATGATTCCGATAATTGGTATGAGCCATTTGAGGATGGTTTGAAACGTTGATGGTTGAGTTGTGTTCATTGGGTTGATTATAAGGGATGAAAATTAATTGCAAGGAAATTTAATACAAATATTATGAATGAGTTATCATTGTTGTTTGAAAGGAATTGTTTTATGAAACGTATCGGAGTCTTAACAGGTGGCGGAGATGCGCCTGGATTAAATGCAGTTATTCGTGCGGCGGTCAAAACAGCCATTATTGAATTTAATTGTGAAGTATTTGGAATTAAAAATGGCTATGATGGTTTTCTCGAAGAAAATGGAATCATTCCGCTTGGATTAAACGAAGTCAGCGGAATCCTTCCGCGTGGTGGGACGATTTTAGGTTCAGCCAATCGTGGCAATCCGTACGCGCGTAAAGTGATTCGAGATGGCAAAGAAGTTGTTATTGATGTTTCGGATGAAATTGTCAAAGGAATCAAAAAGCAAAAATTAGATGCGTTGTTAGTGTTAGGCGGTGATGGAACACTTCACATTGCACATGAATTGGCTCAAAAAGGTGTGCCTGTGATTGGTGTTCCAAAAACAATTGATAATGATATCGGCGGTACAGAAGTCACATTTGGTTTTGATACTGCGTTAAATATTGCCACCGAAGCATTAGACCGTTTGCATACAACCGCTGAGTCACATCACCGTGCGATGGTGATTGAATTGATGGGACGCGATGCAGGTTTTATCGCTTTACATGCTGGCGTAGCAGGCGGAGCAGATGTAATTTTGATTCCAGAAATTCCATTTAACTTTGAAAGCATTATGAAAAAAATTAAATCGCGTGCAGAGGCAGGCAGAAAATTTAGCACGTTAGCAGTTTCTGAAGGCGCAAAATTACAAGGTGGAGAACAAGTCTATTCTCGCAAAGGCGATGAAGTGTATGTGCCGCGTTTGGGTGGGATTGGTCAAATGGTTTCGGAATATATTGAAAGACAAGGATTCGAATCACGCGTGACCGTACTTGGTCATTTACAACGCGGCGGGACTCCTACCTCATTTGACCGTCTGCTTGCAACACGCTACGGCTCAGCCGCAGTCCGCTTGGCGGCGCGTGGCGGATTTGACAGAATGGTCTCTTTGCAATGTGGTTACATCACCGATATTTCACTGGAAGAATGTACTTCCAAACCGAAACGAGTCAACCCGAATGATGATGCGGTTGTGACTGCGAGGAATATTGGAATTTGTTTTGGGGATGAGTAGAGGCACGATATATCGCCCCTCTACAAACCATCACGGAGAATCGATGAAAGAATCACAAAAAGCATTTTGGGATGGAGTCAAAGCAGAAATCCCATTATTAGTTGGCGTATTTCCATTTGGCATGATTTATGGCGCATTAGCAATCAATGCAGGGCTATCCACTTTGGCATCACAAATGATGTCATCCATTGTGTTTGCAGGGTCGGCGCAATTTATCACTACACAACTCGTCAGCCAAGCCGCGCCAGCATTTGTAATCATATTAACGATAGCAGTCGTAAATTTACGTCACATGCTATATAGCGCGTCGCTTGCCCCATACTTAAAACATTTATCAACAAAGTGGAAAGCATTATTATCTTATTTATTGACTGATGAGGCTTATGCGCCAAGCATCATTCAATATGAAAAAGAAGGGATAAAACCACATAGTCATTGGTTTTTATTGGGAGCAGGTTTGGCATTGTGGACGAATTGGCAAATCAGCACAGCGTTGGGCATTTTTCTCGGAGCCAGAATCCCAGACGACTTGCAACTTGATTTTGCATTACCGTTAACGTTTATTGCAATGGTAGTACCTGTATTAAAAAAAAAACCGATGATTGCCGCTGCATTAAGCGCAGGAGTGGTTGCTTTACTTGCATATAGTCTGCCATTCAAATTAGGTTTAATCCTCGCGGCACTCGTTGGCATTATTGTTGGCACATTATTGGAAAAAGCAAATGCAAAATAATATTTGGCTTGTTTTATTAATCGGCGGGCTGATTACATTTAGTATGAGATTTTCGCTGATTTATTTATTTGGAAAATTTGAAATTCCAGAAACACTCAAAAAAGCATTACATTACGTCCCACCCGCTGTGTTATCTGCCATCATCTTCCCCGAATTATTTATTCAAGATGGCGCATTAAATTTTCAACTCACAAACATTCGTTTACTAGCAGGTCTCATTGCCATCATCACTGCTTGGTTTTCAAAAAACACATTGCTTACCATCCTCGTGGGCATGGTGGCATTATTTATTCTCGGTTGGCTTCAACTGTAAATCAAAAATACCTGATTGCCCCCCGCCTCTTTCGCACGCGACATGGCTTGACGCGCTTGTTGAATAATCGGCTCCATTTCAGTGGATGTAGTAATGCGACTCAAAGATGCAATGCCCGCACTGACTTTTACATTCACCGTCAACGGCGCATCTTTCTTGACCTCAATTCTGGTGCCTCGAACCCCAGCAATGATTCTCTCTGATATTTTTTCCGCGTCCGCGCCAATCACGCCGGGCAACGCCAACACAAATTCATCGCCAGACCATCTGCCAATACAATCATAAGGGCGGCTTTTTTCTTTAATCACCTGGGAGACAACTTTTAATACAGCATCACCAATTTCACTGCCATGACTATCATTAATCGCTTTGAAATTATCAATATCAAAAGCAATCAAACTTAATGGCATAGATGCCCGCCGTGAACGTTCCAACTCACCTGTAGATTGGCGCAAAAATGCGGCGCGATTGATAAAGCCCGTTAACTCGTCAAAGACTGCACGGTTTTCCAACTGCTCCCGCGCTTCACTCAGGCTGGAGGTCAGTGCAATGATGCGTTCGGCAATCATCACGCGATTTT
This sequence comes from Anaerolineales bacterium, assembly GCA_016789365.1. GTDB lineage: Bacteria > Chloroflexota > Anaerolineae > Anaerolineales > Villigracilaceae > Villigracilis. The sequence goes on along the minus strand of JAEURH010000073.1, from coordinate 15,370 downwards.
TTAAGTCAGCAGGTTTGAGCGGGCTGGGAATCGTATCATCAATTTGGTTGAGTGGAACGCCTTCTTCATTTTTTGGCGTAATCAAAAGAATGTAAACCGATTGGTTCAAAGTAGAAGTGCGCACGCGTGAAATAAAGTTTGAGGTTTTCACGTCGCTGGTTTCCCAACTCGCAATGACAAAATTGGCTTCGCCAGATTGAATATATTCCCATGCTTGTTCGCCAGTTGGTACTGGAATTAAAGTATGTTTTTTACCGCCCAAAGCTTGTTGAATGACTGCCCACTCTTTCGGGTTGTTTTCCATCACCAATATATTCATAGATGCACCTATGCGCCCATTATAGCAGGGTGCATGCCAGATAGTTTGTTAAATTTTTATTGAACGGTTCTTGTTATGATTTGTGTGTGATTTCAATTCAGAAAATCACTATTTTCGTTGACAATTGCCCCCTCTCATAGTAACATTTGCCCCGCTTTGACCACGCCGAGGTAGCTCAGTGGCAGAGCAGGGGACTCATAAGCCCTTGGTCGGGAGTTCAAATCTCCCCCTCGGCACTCAAGACCACTTCATAAAGTGGTCTTTTTGTTTTAAGGCCAATTTGTTGAAGTCTCTTAAAAAATCTTTGTTTATCTTCGTTTATCTCTGGTGAATTTTGACTTATTAAAAAAGATAATTTGGGTAGGGAAATCCCTTATTCTTTTTTTGCCTTAATATGCGAAAATGGTTCGCAGAGGAAAAGTATGGCTGTACGAAAAGCAAAAGCACTTGTCGTTGCTTCAACCCAACCCGATTTAGAAACACACTTTCAAAGCAACGAAATATTTAAGAATGCCTTTCAATATTCTGCGATTGGCATGGCTTTGGTTTCTTTAGAAGGCAAATGGTTAAAGGTCAACCCAAAAGTTTGCGAAATCGTAGGCTATGCAGAGGGAGAATTATTAAACCTTACCTTTCAAGACATTACCCATCCTGATGACCTTGATTTAGATTTGAACTATGTGCGCCAAATGATAGCGGGGGAAATTGAGACATACCAAATGGAAAAGAGATATTTTCATAAAAACAAAAATATTGTTTGGGTATTGCTTTCTGTTTCACTTGCCAGAGATAGTGAAAAGAAGCCATTATTTTTCATTTCCCAAATTGAAGATATTACAGAACAAAAACTAGCAAGACAAGCACTCGAACAAAGTGAATTCTTGTATCGTGATTTAGTGGAAAATACGCAGGCGTTGATATGCACACACGACCTGAAAGGAAACCTGCTTTCAGTAAATGATGCCGCCGTAAAGTTGACAGGCTATACCCGTGAAGCATTGCTAAAAATGAATCTGAGGGATGCGCTCACGCCAAAAAGCAAAAGAAATTTTGATTTGTATCTTGCCTCTATTAAGCAACACGGCAAAGCAAATGGCGAGATGTATGTCATCATTGCAAATGGCGAAACCCGCGTTTGGGAATACAACAATACCCTCAGAAGCGATGGGTTGAATGAACCTATTGTGCGTGGTATGGCGCGTGATGTTACTGAACAAAAACAAGCAAGCGAAGCATTACAAGCCAGTGAAAAACGTTACCGCAACTTTTTTGATAACTCACCTATTCCACTATGGGAAGAGGATTTATCAGAAGCAAAAAAACAGATAGATGAGTTAAAGCGACAAGGTGTTTCAGATTTTCGGGCTTACTTCGCTTCTCATCCAGACGTGGTAGCGGGTTTTGCTTCGACCATCAGAATCTTAGACGTAAACCAAGCGGCTTTGAAATTATATGGTGCTAAAAATAAAGAAGAATTATTTGCCAGTTCAGAATCAAGAAGTGCGGGCGAAATAGAAAATAACCCCGAAGATTTTATTGCAATTGCAGAAGGAAAAACTAGCAATAGTTGGGATGGGGCAGATGAAACCCTAAGTGGCGAACCGATTGAGATTAGCCTGAATTGGTCAGTGGTGCCGGGGCACGAGCATGATTATTCCAAAGTTATAGTCACTACACTTGACATCACTGAAAGAAAACGCGCCAAAGAAGAATTACAGAAAAGTGAAGAACGCTATAAAAACATTGTAGAAGATATGCCCACTATGATGTGCCGCTTCTTGGCAGACGGCACGCTCACATTTATTAATGAATTTTATTGTCAGTATTTTAATAAAAGTTACGAAGAACTTTTAGGAAGCAATCTATTTGATTTAATTCCAGCCGAAGAACAAGAGGCTGTAAAGCAAAAGTATCTTTCACTAAATCAAGAAAAGCCTTTTGTCACTTATGAATACAAAACTGTTGATAATGATGGCAAAGTGAATTGGCAAAAGTGGACTGACCGCGCTTTGTTTAATGAAAAGGGAGAAATTCTCGAATATCAATCTATTGGTGAAGATATTAGCGAGCAAAAAATAGCAGAAGAAAAACTTCGCAAAAGTGAAGAGTACTATCGGCGCCTGACAGAAAACTTCCCGAATGGTTCTGTTAATATTTACAACAGAGATTTACGCTTACTATTTACAGCGGGTGGAGACCTTTTGAAACACAATGCTACCTCTGAGGACTATGTTGGAAAAACATTCCAAGAAATATCTCCTCCTGAAACTTTTGCTATTGCAGAGCCCCATTTGCATGCCGCCTTTGAGGGTAAAAGCGGTACTTATGAAACTACATATTGGGGTGATAATTATTATTCTGTTAATGTGGCGCCATTATACGATGCAGATGGGAATATTAACGAAATCCTTGTCGTTGCCCAAAACATTACGGGACAAAAACAAGCCAGTGAAATTAGAGAAGAAAGTGAAAAAAGATATCGTAGTTTGTTTGAGGATTCGCCGATTTCGTTATGGGAAGAGGATTTCTCGGAAGTAAAGAAAAAATTAGATGAGCTGAAACAGGCTGGGGTTAAGGATTTTGAGGCGTATTTTTCATCTCACCCACAGGTTGTGATTGAATGTGCATCTTTGATAAAAATTCTTAACGTCAACAAAGCCTCTGTAGAATTATATAACGCCAAAAGCAAAGAAGATTTAACAACAAACATGCTCAGGCTTTTACGAGCAGACAATGTAACGAAACAATTTGTTGAAGAGTTGATTCAAATTGCAAATGGGAAAACGCATTTTGAACGCGAAGAAATTGATAGTTCATTAAGTGGAGAACCTTTAGTTGTTTCTATTGTTTGGTCTGTGATGCCGGGGCATGAAGAAGATTTATCGCGTGTGATTGTTTCAATTGTAGATATTACGGAACGTAAACAGGCGGAGGAAGAGCGTCGTATTTTGATTGATGAATTAGGCGAGCGTGTAAAAGAATTAACTTTCTTGCATAATATCTCGCGCGTTTTTATGGATGATACGCGTTCTGAATTTGAAATTTTACAAGCGGTTGCTGATGCTATGCCTGCCGCTTGGCAATACCCTGAAGTTACCGCCGCACGTGTTGGGTATAACGGGTATCAATTTACATCACCTAATTTTAGAGAAACTGATTGGATGTTGAGTGAGTTTTTTGAATTGCCAAATGGTTTATTGGGCGTGGCGCAAGTAGCATATTTAGAGGAAAAGCCACCATCTGATGAAGGTCCATTTTTGTCGGAAGAACGTCAAGTATTAAGTGCTACCGCCGAGAAGTTGAAAACATATATCAAAGGTATTTTGGCAGACCAAGCCATACAACGCCAGTTAAATGAGTTAGAAACTTTGTATGAAAGCGGTTTGGCAATTAGTCAACTTTTGACACCCAAAGGGATTGCTCAAAAAGTAATTGACGTATTGGAACGTAGAATGAATTGGCATCATATCGCAATTCGAGAATATCATCCTGAGTCAAATAGCTTCAAATTGATTGGGTTTAACAAACTAGGTATTAGCCCGCAGGAAATACAAGCATATATTGATAAAGCCAATAGCATGATTACAATACCTTCTCAAGGGTTAAGTGGCTGGGTCACTATTCATGGGCAATCAATCCTTTCAGGAAATGTAAAAGCAGATGAACGTTATTTAGATGTATTCCCCGATATTAACTCTGGAATTTATGTGCCATTAAAAGTTGGGGAAAAAATTATTGGTTCTATTGCTGTGGAAAGTGAAGAAGAATCTGCGTTTAGCGAACATGATAAACGTTTGTTAGAAACACTGGCAGGGCAAGCCGCTATTGCAATTGAAAATGCTAATTTGTTTAATGAATTAGAAAAACGTGTGCAAGAACGTACGCTTCAAATTGAAGCCACCAAACGCCGTTTAGAATTAGCCACTCATGCTGGTCAAATTGGCGTTTGGGAATATAAGCCCAGAGAAAATACAGTGGTCTGGGATGAACGTATGCACATTATTTATCATGTGTCATCTGGTGAGTTTGATGGAACTGCGGAAGCATGGGCAAAATATATTCATCCAGAAGATTTGGCAAAATCACAGATACATTCTCAATTGGCGTTTACCGAAAATTTATTGCTCAATAATGAACACCGCATCATCTGGCCCGATGGAAGCATTCGCTACATCTCCACCAGTGCTGTAACTGTTTTTACAGAAGATAACATGCCAGACCGCATCATTGGGATTTGTAGAGATATTACAGAACGAAAGCAGATTGAACAATCATTACAAGAAAGTGAATCGTATGCTCGCCTCTTATTTGATGCCGCGCCTGACCCTGTTTTCGTGATGGAGTCTGACGGGACGATGGTGGATGTCAACCAGTTTTTTGAAATGCAACATCAGATTAATAGAGAAAGTTTGCAGGGGAAAAATATTTCAGCGTTGAACATCTTCCCGCATGAAGAACTTCAAAAAGCAAATGAATATCTGACTGAAATTATGAGTGGGAAAAGTATTCCGCCGGTGGAATTGAAATTTTACGCGCCTGATGATGAACTGCACACACTTGAGTTACATTCATATCCTATTGAGGTGCAAGGGCGGATGCTTGTGTTGAGTACCAGCCGAGACATTACCACGCACAAAAAGTTTGAAGAGGCACTCAAACTTGCCAATGCTGAAATGGAAAATGCGCTAAAGGTAAAAGATGAATTTCTTGCCAACATGAGCCATGAATTACGCACACCATTAAATGCAATTTTAGGTATTTCAGAAAGCCTCGAAGAGCAAATGATTGGCACGTTAAATGAAAAACAACAAAAATACGTTGGCATTATTAAAGAAAGTGGAAAGCATTTACTAGACCTAATCAATGACATTTTAGATATATCTAAAATTGAAGCCGGGCGTATGGAGTTAACTTTTCAACCAATTGCAGTAGAAAAATTATGTCAGTCTAGCCTGCGCATGATTAAAGAATTGGCTCAGAAAAAGAAAATTCAAGTTTCATTCAAAGTAAAAGATGAAGTCACCACCATCATGGGTGATGAACGTCGCCTAAAACAAGTCTTGGTCAATTTATTAAGCAATGCGGTTAAATTTACAGAAGAAGGAAACAAAATTGGTTTAGAAGTAACTGGCTACCCAGAAAGAAATGAAGTTACATTTTCCGTCTGGGATACTGGCATTGGCATTGCAGAAGAAGATTTGAAATTTTTATTCAAGCCGTTTGTGCAATTAGATGCTGGCTTAGCGCGTGAATTTCAAGGCACAGGTTTAGGCTTGGCTTTGGTAGCGCAAATGGTACGTTTACATGGTGGCTCGGTAAGTGTAAAAAGCAAAGTTGGCAAAGGCAGTATGTTTACAATCACACTGCCGTGGGAAGCAGAAGAACAAAATACGCCAGCCAAAGTCACCGGTGAACTTGTGCTACCAAGTCAAAAGTCAGAAACGAAGCGCAAAGGCACAATTCTTTTAGTTGAAGATACAGACATCATCGTTTCACTAGTCAAAGATTATTTGACCTATAAAGGTTATGAAGTCATTGTGGCATACAATGGCAGAGAAGGCATTTATTTTGCTAAAGAGAAACGACCCGATTTGATTCTGATGGACGTAATGATGCCAATTATGAACGGCATTGATGCCACGCTAGAAATCCGTAAAGACCAAAATTTGAAGCGCATTCCAATTATTGCACTTACAGCCTTAGCCATGCCTGGCGACCGTGAACGTTGTTTAGAAGCAGGTATGACCGATTACATGAGCAAGCCCGTGAAATTAAATGAACTTATTGAAATCATTGAAAAATATACAACACAAGGTTAAAGGGAAAAATGAAAAGCAAAATTTTAATCGTAGATGATGACCCGCTCGGCATTGCCACACTTGAATCGATGTTTCATAATCAAGGCTTTGAAATTTCTCAAGCGCAAAATGGTATGAGTGCATTGGCGTTAGCAGAACAAATAATGCCTGATTTAATTTTGCTAGATGTGATGATGCCCGGCATGGATGGTTTTGAAGTCTGTCGTCGCCTCCGTGCCACGCCCAAACTTGCGGAAGTGCCCATCATCATTCTCACTGCCTTAGACGACCGCGCTTCGCGTTTGCAAGGTATTGAAGCGGGGGCTGACGATTTCTTAACCAAGCCCATAGACCGCCAAGAATTGCGTTTGCGCGTTAAGACAATTTTGCGTTTAGACCGTTATCGTACATTATTAACCCAACGCGAAAATTTACGTCAGATGGCAGAACGTGTGGTTTCAGCACAAGAAGAAGAAAGAAAAAGATTATCGCGCGAACTACACGATGATTTAGGTCAGGCATTGATTGCTCATATTTTGAAATTAAAAAATTTACAAAGCCAAACAAATTTGCATAATGAATTTGATAAATTAATTGAAGATGCGAATCACATTATCAGTCGTATGAGGCAAATTGCACAGGATATGCGCCCAGCCTTGCTCGATACAATGGGACTAGTGTCTGCGCTTGAAACACATAGCAAAGAGTTCGGGTCAAGAAGCAACTTGCCCGTCACGTTTGAAGCGGATGTTGACATTCCAAAATTATCAGACGTGCATTCCATCACGTTATATCGCATATTACAAGAAACACTCACCAACATCACCAAACATTCGAGCGCCAAACAAGTATGGGTTGATTTAAGTGTGGATGAGAAGAATATTGTATTAACCGTCCAAGATAATGGCATTGGGTTTATTTTGCCCGCTCAAAGTGGAATGGGAATTTCAAACTTGCGTGAACGCCTCGCACTTGTGGGAGGCGCATTAACTATCACTTCTACATTATCGAAAGGGACAATAATCTCTGCCAGTTTGCCATTAGAAGAATCATCACAAGCGGAGTTTGCAAAATGATTCGCGTGTTGCTAGCAGAAGACCATGTGATGGTGCGTGCAGGTTTGCAGGCTTTGCTTGAGCGCGCCAAAGATATTAAAGTGATTGGCGAAGCCTCGAATGGTCAAGAAGCAATTGATTTAACCATTGCACATAAACCTGATGTTTTAGTTTTAGATATTATGATGCCACGTTTGAATGGCATTCAAGCGGCTGAACAAATTCGTAATTTGAAATTAGGAGTGAAAATTTTATTCGTGTCTATGTATTCAGATGCTGGTTTGGTGCGCCAAGCATTACAAACAGGCGCGAAAGGCTATGTATTGAAAACATCCGCAGGCGAAGAATTGTTACAAGCCATTCGCGCAGTGGCAAAAGGTGAAACGTATTTAGGTGAAACAATTTCTTCAATGACGATGGAAAATTCATTTCACCAAAACATGAAGCAAGTGGATAATCCGCTTGAGTTGCTTTCACCACGTGAAAAAGAAATTTTGCAATTAATCGCTGAGGAACATACCAGTAGCGAAGTTGCCAACATTTTATCTATTAGTGAAAAGACAGTAGAAAAACACCGCGCCAATATGATGGAAAAATTACAAGTTCGCAATTTAGCAGGCTTAGTGCGTTTGGCAATCAAACATGGGTTGATTGATAAAAATCAATAAGGAGAACAAATGGGTAATAACAACAGCATTATTTTAATTGTAGATGATGAAGCCGCAGGCAGACACACACTTGAATCTATTTTAGAAGGGCAAGATTATGAATTGGTGATGGCAGAAAACGGACCCGAAGCAATTGAAAAAGCACAAAAAATTCTGCCCGATGTGATACTGCTAGATGTGATGATGCCTGGCATGGATGGTTTTGAAGTATGCCGTCACTTACGCAATGACCCAAACCTCGCTGAAGTGCCAATTATCATTCTCACTGCATTAGATGATAGAAAATCTTTGTTACAAGGTTTAGAAGCAGGCGCAGACGATTACCTCACCAAACCTTACGACCGTTATGAATTACGCGCTCGCTTGCTTGGTATTACACGTTTGAATCGTTATCGTAAATTATTAGATGAGCGTGCCAACATTGAAACTGCACATGAGCAATTGTTATCCGCGTATGATGCTACGATTGAAGGTTGGTCTCGTGCAATGGATTTACGTGATAAGGAAACGGAAGGTCACACATTGCGCGTTACAGACCTTTCTGTAAAACTTGCAAGAAACATGGGAATCAATGAAGGTGAATTATTATTTATTCGGCGTGGCGCATTATTGCATGATATTGGCAAACTTGGTGTGCCAGATTCAATTTTGCACAAACCTAGTACATTGAATGATGAAGAATGGAAAACTATGCGCCAACATCCGCAGTTTGCTTATGATATGCTTTACCCGATTGAGTATCTGCGCCCCGCTTTGGATATTCCTTATTGTCATCACGAAAAATTTGATGGAACAGGCTATCCGCGACAGTTAAAAGGCGAACAGATTCCGCTTTCAGCACGCATCTTTGCCATCGTGGATGTTTGGGATGCGCTTACGTCAGACCGCCCCTACCGCCCAGCCTGGGAAAAGCAAAAAGCAATGGATTTCATCAATGAACAATCTGGCAAACATTTTGACCCGAAAGTAGTCGAGGCGTTTAACAAGATGATGAAAGAGTAGATAGTTATGTCATTGCGAGGAGGAGTGAAACGACGACGAAGCAATCTCCAACTTAATCATGAGATTGCTTCACCTTCAGTCTCGATACGCTTTGCTACTCGACCATCGGCTCGCAATGACATATTAGATGCCAAACTCAAACGTCCCCATTCCCTCTACATTTGTAATTACCTTAAACAACCCGCCAGAGAGCGGGTATTTTTTTATCTCTTCATTGCTCATACCATGCCGCGCGGATGTGATGAATAATTCGTTCATATTTTTTCCGCCAAAGGCGCAACATGAGGTATTCAAAGCAGGTACAGATATTTTTTCTATTAATGCACCAGTATTTGGATTCCATTTTGTGATTTGTGCGCCACCCCACATGGCAATCCAAACATTGCCTTGTGTATCAGAGGTCATGCCATCGGGCCAGCCAAATGATTCGGGAATAGTGATTGCAATTCTAGGATTGGCAATTTTTCCAGTTTGCAAATCATAATCAAAGGCTTGTACTTGGCGAGTGGGTGTATCAATGTAATAAAAGGTTTTATGGTTTGGGCTCCATGCCATGCCATTTGAAATGGTGACATTTGGAATTAAGACTTCGGCATCTTCTCCGTTGAATGAATATAAATTGCCTGCTTTTTGTTTTTCATCCATTGCCATTGTGCCAGCGAGGAAACGACCTGCTGGGTCGCACTTGCCGTCGTTCATGCGGTTGTTGGCAGATTCGGTTAGGGTGTAGAGAATGGTTTGTTGGGCAGTAGCAGGTTCGAGGTCAACGAATGAGGCGCGTTTGCCTAGAATTAAATGTCCATTTTTGCATGGGGCTAGGCATCCGATAAATTCATCTAATTCTATAAATAATTCAGTATCGGCATAGATTTTTTTTTCAAGAATATCTACCCAATATAATGTTTGTGTTTTGGCATCCCATGTGGTGCCTTCGCCTAATGTGGCGCGTGCATCGAAAAGTAATTCGGCATTCATTAGAACCAATTCCGTTTGTAAAAGATAAAAGTTGCCAAACCGCCTAAGCCAATGGATAAGCCAATAATAAAAAGAAAAGCGGCGGGGCTGTTTTCCCCTGGCAAAGCAACATTCATGCCATAAAATGATGCCACGATGACGGGCATATTCAAAATAATAGTAAGTGCGGCAAGTAATTTCAATACAACGTTTAAATTGTTGGAAATGATAGAAGCAAAAGCATCCATCATGCTAGAAAGAATTTCGGCGTTGATGCTGGTCATTTGAATGGCTTGTTGATTTTCAGTAAGCACATCTTCTAGTAGGTCTTGGTCTTCTTCGTAATAATTAAAAAGTTGTGTACGTTGCACACGTTCCATCATCACTTCGTTGGAGCGTAAAGCGGTTGCGAAGTATGTTAGGCTTTTTTGATATTTCAACAATTCAAGCAGTTCACGGTTTTGTGTTGATTTTTGTAATCGGTCTTCTACAAGTTCAATGGAGCGATTAATTTCACGCAAGAGGTGTAAATATCTTGCGGCGGTTTCAAGAAAAATATACAAAGCCAAACGATAGCGTTTGCCTGTTTTTAAGCGGCGATGTTTTCCATTCAATAAAGGTCTAAAAATATCACTTTCGTAACGGCAAATTGTGATAATTTTATTACCAAGAATCATCATGCCCAATGGCACAGTTGTATAAGGAATATCACTTTCGGGTTGGTGAATAGGAATACGAACTAAGATGAAGGTATAGTCTTCATCTCGTTCCATGCGTGGCATTTCATCTTCATCCAATGCGTAATTGATGTAATCCATTTCCATCCCCCAATTCACCAGTTTTTCAATTTCTTCAGGTGTTGGGTTGATAGCGTTCACCCAAGCACCGCTTGCCATGGTCTCAATCATTTCAAGACCATTCTCGGTTGTTTTATAAATGCGCAACATTGCTGTGCCTCCTTGCGTGAAGTGACATCACGCGCGGTGGGGTGCAACGTGATGAGGTATTAAAAAATAGAACTGAGTAAAGTGCTGTCTTCCATAATGATTCTAGAAATTGTTTCTGTTATTTTAAGCCCGAAAGTAAAATTAAACAACCGCGTTTTGATAGACGAAAGGAGGGAGGGTTTCTCTTGTTGTTTTTCTGCTTCTGGTTTCCCATTTTTAGCGTTCCATTTGTCTTTCCATTCTTTTAGGGTGGGCAAAATATATTTTACGGTCCAGTATGCCATTTGAGATTTCAGGTAGTTATGGTCGTAAATTTGGATAGTTGTAAAGGTTCTAGATTTAGGATTCCAATCAAGTTTATAAGAATGCAAGCCGCGTAAAAAATCAACTTCAAGAATGCTGTGTTGGAAGCGGTCTTGCAAAGAAAGCATCATTAGGTGTTTGCCTGGGGCAAGCACTTCAAATTCTTTGTCTATGCCGCCACGCCAGTCTTCGTAACGGTTTTCAAAGCAGAAGCCGTATTGAAAAGCAATGGGACGTTGATTAAGATATAAGATTTCAATTTGAACCCATTGCTGTTTTTGCATGAGCAGGAACAGGTCTTTATGAAAATTTTTTATTTGGTCAGTTTTATATAAATCTGGGAAATTACTCTTTTCACTGATTAAGAATACAGTTTCAAATTGACTCCATGTGAGCATGTCACCTTTATATTTTTTATAGGTGACTTCTCCCATTTCAGAAATGCGCTTTGTACGCCGCTTCAAATTGTGTTTCATGTTTTTGGAGAGGCGATTGTAGTAAGCGTCCCATGTGTCGTTTGTGAGTGGAATGTAAAAATGTTCTTCGTAGGTGTGTTGCACGCCATATTTAGATGAATCTAAGATAGAGAGAAATTTTTGATTTCCTTCGCTCGCATCGTTGATTTCCATGAGGTCAAGGATGTCCCACTCGGCTTTTTTTTCTGTTAGGTAATTGAGTAAGGCAAGTGTGGTTTTTTCTGGCTCAATTGAAATAATGGTGCTGACATCACAATCTGGGTTGCCAATGTTTTGAAGCCGCCGAAATTTGATGCGGTATTTTTGTTTTTCACTTAACATCAAAGGAGCGATGCCGATTAATCGCTCACCTTCGTGAAATAACAGAAGCCATAGTTGATACTGTTTATCTCCAATGTTTTTCCACCATGCAAACAGCCACTCCCACGTAAGAAAAACACTTCTTTCAGGGGATTGAAAGAGGAGTGTATTCCACTCCTCCCGTAAATTTTCAAACTGCTGTGTTGTTTCTATTCTGGTAACTTTAATTTGATTATTCATCTATACTAATTTTACCCTTCTTCTGCCTCGCGTGCCACCCGATTGACTTCGTCTAAACTTGCGCCTTTGGCTTTTTCTAATCTTTCAAAGCGTTTGCTAAATTGACTCATTGCATAATTAACAAAATCATCTTCTACCAGACCAAACGGAACGACTTCATATCTTGCAAACGCATCACCAATCACGCCGATAGCAGAAGGTAAAAGTGAATTCATTTGCATTTGTAAATTGTCCCATTCTTGCGGATGTTCAGCAATTAGGCGAGAAAGTAAATACACGCCATAAGCAATATGCCTTGACTCATCTTGTTTGAGCAGTGAAATTCCTTTGCGTAGAGCGGGGAGTAAATTATTGCGCTCTAACATCGTAAAGAAGGCGTGATAACCAGTCTCGGCTAATACGCCTTCAACGACCATGTTGTAGGTGACAGATGCTTGAATTTGGCTGGCAGGTGACGGGTCAGTGCGAAGCGCATGTAAAGCATTCGGCAAGGCTTCATAAAATATCTGGCGATAATTATCTCCATGAAATCTGCTCAAATCTGACCTCACCCCTAGCCCCTCTCCTAATGGAGAGGGGAATGCAACTTCATCCATAAATCTTCTAAAAAAATCTACATGCTTGGCTTCTTCAAAAAGAAAAGTAGTGAGAAACATTTCTTCTTCAATACGTCCTTCTTGCGCGATGGCTTGCATGAGCGGAAGCAAATCCAGCGTGACGGCTTCTTCGCCAGCCACAAATAATGAAAGCAAATGCAAAATTAATTCTTTTTCGTCATTTGTAAATTTTGCCCAATCATGTTTATCTTTTGTAAAATCAATATCAGATGGATTCCAAATGCCGTATTTTTTTGCTTTTTCAAACAAACGCATCGGTGGAAGTTCACGATTCAATCCGCGTGTGGTGGTGACAAATGATGTGTGTGACATAATTTCTCCTTGATGAAGTCTATTATAATTTCATTCATGCCCATTACCACTGACTCAGTCAAAATCTATTACGACCAAAACACAAACTTGTTTTTGAGGTTCAACAATTCAAAAAAAGCCCAAAATATTCATCGTTCGTTGTGGAAAGATGGAATTAAAACTTTAGAAGATGCACTCAATTATTCTAATTCTCTCATTTTCAATGAAATCGAATCTTTGAATATTAATTCTCCAAAAATTGCGGATTTGGGTTGTGGAGTGGGTGCTAGTCTTTTTTACATTTATCCGCGTTTGCAAAATCCAAAACCAGCATTGGGATTAACGCTTAGTCCAGTGCAAGCGAAGTTAGCAAACAATTCTTCAAACGAATTAAATTTACAAAATCAAATTCTATTTTCCGAAGGTGATTTTACTTTTGTTCCACTAGCAAACGAATCATTAGACGCAATCTATTCTGTTGAAGCAGTTTGTCATGCCGTTGAGCCTGAAAAATATTTTCAAGAAGCCAGCAGACTTTTACGAAAAGGTGGCAAATTAATTTTAGTAGATGATTATGTTGCAAATCGTCCATTTACAAAAGATGAATCAAAATGGCTGAATGCTTATATTGAAGGTTGGTATGTTCCTGGAGTTCGGACTATTGAACAAACCCTTGAGTTTGCAAATCAAAACAATCTCAAATTAATCAAAAATGAAGAACTGACACCATATTTACGATTAAGAAATTTACCTAATTTTCTTGCAAACACATTTTTGTTTTTTGGAAATTTATTACCCATCAAACATGCGATTTTGCCATCTATGCTTGGGAGCATGGCATTGCAACAATGTTTGTATATGAAAATTGTTGAATATCGTTTTCTTGTGTTTGAGAAAAAATAATTAATGTAGGGGCGAGGTTACCTCGCCCCTACGAATCTGATATGAAAACAATTACTTTATTAACCAACGGCACACGCGGAGATGTGATTCCATATATTGCATTGGGTGAAGGGCTACAAGATGCAGGTTATGACATCTGCATTGCCGCGCCGATTGGGTTTGCAAATTTAATTAATGAAAGCAAATTAAATTTTTCACCTTATCAAGGCAATCCATCCGATTTATTAATTGAACAAGGAAACTCAACGCCACTTACACTCGGTAAAAGTTTTATTCATTCAATTCAATCCACAAAAAAATTTATAACACAAGCTCGTCCGCTTTATAGAAAAATGTTGCAAACTGCTTTTGAAGCATGCAAAGATTCAGACTTAATCATTCATGGTCTGCCAACATTGTGGGGTTCACATATTGCCGAAGGTTTGAAAATCCCCGCCGTTCGCGCATTACTTCAACCTCTCGCACCAACCAATAATTTTGCCTCCGCATTACTTCCATTTCGTTTTTCGATAAAAGGAATCAATTGGTTATCACATTTCATTGTGACTCAACTCACTTATCTCTCATGGCGTTCAGAAATAAATTACGCGCGTCGGACTTGGCTCGGGCTGGGTTCTGCTCCCCTGCTTGATTCTTCACTTCGACATTTTTCTGCTCAACCTTTTACCCTGAATGGATTCAGCGAACAAATCGTTCCACGCCCAAAAGATTGGAATGAGAAGCAAATCATCACAGGTTATTGGAGAAAAGAAGTAACGAGTAAACAAGTAAACAAGTTAGCAGAAATTCAGAAATTTATTGAGTCTGCGAAAAATCCAATCGCCATCGGGTTTGGAAGTCAAAACACAAAAGATATTTCTTCAGCAATTCATCTTATTGAAGAAGCATTAAATCAAACAAACACGCAAGCAATTTTGACTATTCCATCTAAATGGCATGACGAAATAAAATCTAAAAATATTTTTCCTATTGATTATGTTCCGCATGACTGGTTATATAAGCATGTCAAAGTTGCGATACATCACGGCGGCGCAGGGACAACATCCGCCAGTTTACATGCGGGTATTCCAACAATTACATTGCCCTTAGCCATTGACCAATTCTTTTGGGGCGAACGGATTTACAAAATCGGTGTGGGTCCGAAAGCAATTCCGCAAAGGAAATTAACCACCGAAAAACTTGCGGATGCAATTCATGTCTCATTGACAGATGAAACGATGAAAGCAAAAGCAAAAACTGTCAGCGAAAAATTAAGCTTGGAGAATGGGATTCAAGCCGCCGTGAGTCAGATGCGGAAAATTATTTGACGGCAGACGATAGACCGCAGACCGCCAAAACCGTCAGCGGTCAGTCGTCTGCGGTCTGTCGTCGTAATCCTAAATAAGCAATTCCTAATGCAGATAATGCAAACAAACTTCCAATCCAATAGGGTGATGAAAAATTAATTAGTTCAAACGAAACGCCAGCAATGATGGGACCAAAAATATTTGTGAGTGC
>JAEURH010000072.1 GCA_016789365.1 Anaerolineales bacterium | reverse complement strand
CATGCGAGTTGCCTGTGCGATAGTACACATAATTGAAGATTCGTTCTACATAATGCGCATACAAAATGCCAAAAGCGTCACGGTCACCTTTGGAAGCGCGGGCGAGAACTTCCTCTTCGTTGTAATCCTGTTCGGTCAAATGAAAGCCTTACCGATGGATTATGAATTAATAACACCATCGGATTTTAGAAGTTGCACTGAGTATAACATGACCAATTTACTACTAAACTGCAACCTTAATATTATTGAAAAGATAGAGGTTTTAGTGCCATAATTTAGTGTTCTTATTTGCACGACTATAAAACCCTATAAGGAGAATGTAGTATGAATCGTTATAAGTTGTTTCAACGGCAAGCGATTGTGATGTTGAGTGTTTTACTGCTCAGCCTCACGCTTGTCACCCCGGCATTTGCGGATGAAGCCCCGCCTCTGCCCGCGCCGACAGAGGATGCGGCACCTGCGGCAGACACTTCAAGTGAAGCGGCGGCTGAGGGTCAAGAATCAACTCCCCCGTCTGAAACAGAGGCGAGTGAGTCAGCACCACCAGAACAATCGGTGGCAGAAATCCTTGAGCAGTTGCCAGCCGATACGGAGCTCGTCATTGTAGATGAAAATGGCGAAGCCCTGCCCTTAGCAAGTGAAGCGGCGGAAGAAGCCATTGTTTTGAAAGACCCAATTTGGTGTCCCGTGGGCGTTGCGCCAAAGCCAGGCATTGGCGGTTGTTCAAATTCTTTCGTCAGCCTTTCAGCCTTAGTGGCTGGATTTATTCCGCCTGCTAAAAATGGCGTGATTTGGATTGAAGCAGGCACAGACACTGGCAGTCAAGTTGTGATTAATGGTGCTGGCACTTGGGCGCCTGCCGCCAATAACAGCCTGACCTTGCAAGGTGGTTGGGTAGGCGGCTTGACGGGTAATGCCGCGATTGTAGGCACTACTGTGTTTGATACTGCTATTAGCATTGTGAACTGGAACGGGATAGTGACCGTTAATGACATTACGCTTGACGGGGCGAACAATACGGCATACTCTGCCTACGGTTCGTTATATGTGCAAACCACCAAAAATATTGTGGTTAATAACGTCATGTCTGTTAACTCGGCAGGCGCGGGGAATGATGGTGTTTATTTAGACAATACCAGTAGTACCACCCAAGCCTCAATTACGATAAAGAACAGTATTTTCAATGGAAACACTTATCGTGGAGCAACGATTTTGAGCGATGGGGCGGTAACACTTAATAATGTAACAGCCCACTTTAATGGAAATAGCGGAATATTTATTAACAATAATACTGATAGTACTGCTTCAGTAGTATCAGTGACAAAAGGTTTCTTTAATCAAAACACCTCTGATGGGTTGTTTATCAGTTCAAATGGGGCAGTGACTCTTAACCAAATTACTGCTTCTACAAACTTTGCTGATGGTGTCGAGATAACGAATTCTGCCGCGACGACGAAACAAGCCGTCACCATTAGTGGGTTTTTGATAGCAAGTGGAAATGCAGGCGATGGGTTGAAAATTGCAAGCAAAGGGAATGTAACCATCACCAACTTGACCACGGATACGAATGGTGGCTTTGGTACAACAATCAATAACACCGCCTCTGGGACAGATGGCGCGGCAGTGACGATTAATGGCTTGAATAACTCTACATCTGGCAATACCTCAGGCGGGTTGAGCATTATCAGCCGTGGCGCAGTGACTGTGAATAACATTACTGCCGACAGCAATACTAGCATGGGTTTGAGTATTAATAATATTGCTAGTGTGCTACCATTCGCTGTGAACGTCAAAGGTGTGAATTCATTTTTTGGAAATTCAGCGGAAGGTCTGTCTATCATAAGCCGAGGTGCGGTGAATGTGTATAACGTCACTGCTACTTACAACGGCAATGCGGCAGATAATGATGGCGTTTATATCTTTAACGCGGCTGATGCGCTTAAGCCGCAAAACGTCACACTGTTTGGCATGAATAATATTTCGTTTAATGCAAATGATGGTTTAAATATTTCTACTTATGGCATTATCACACTCAATAATGTCAATGCATCGTACAACGGCAATACTGTTAATGATAGCGCAGGGAATGGCGTGATTGCTATCAACCTTGGCACACTCGTTAAACCCATTATCTTAAAAGGAACGAATACTTTTAATTACAATGATGGTAACGGAGCTCTTATTTTATCGAAAGGCGCAATTAGTATTTCGAACATTACAGCAAGTGGTAATGGCGGTATTGGTGCGCTGATAGTAAATACTGGAGCAACCAGCCCTGTTACGATTACGGGATATGGGAAGTTTGACGGCAATACCGCCAATGGCCTGTTTATTAATAGCAATGGTGCTGTTACAACAACCAATTTATCAGGATTTTTTAACGATGGCAGTGGTGTTTTCATCACCACAAGTGGGCTCACCAAACCACAAGCCGTGACCTTGAAAGGGAACAACACCTTTATCGGGAATGGAAATAGCGGAACTGATTCTGGTCTCTATGTAGCGGCGGATGGCAATATCACAATCAATAACTTAACTGCCAGCCAAAACTACCACATAGGGGCATGGCTAGATAACTTCACCAATTGGGATGCGCCTGTTACTAACTTCACGACCTTTGGCTCAATCTTGATTACTGGATATGGCAATTTCCATAACAATGGGAATGATGGTATATATGCGAAAACCAACGGAAATGTGACTTTAAGTTACATCACTGCCACTCAAAATGGGGATGATGGCATAGCGATATGGACGCACGGGGTAAATAGCAAAGTAAACTTAACCTGTGTGCTAGCCACAGAAAATGCGTGGGGGCTTTGGATGTATAACACGGCAAGCGTCTTAACCATCAAAGGGTTAAGTGCTGGCGGAAATACAAACACGAATGAAGGTCTCTCTTATGTATTGATGATTCGCTCGCGTTGCCCATAGTTAGTAAGTTAGTAAGTTAGTAAGTTAGTAAATTAGTAATAAGTAGTAAGGAACGCGCTCTGTATCTTTCAATACAGAGCGCGTTTTTGGTTTTGGGGATGATTTTCGGTATAATTAAGGTTTGGTCAATTTGTAATTTCATTTTCAGAACGCATGTGCTATAATTGTTTCGCGTTTCATTCTTCACTTAAAGGTTACATGTATGTCATCTAATAATATTCGTGTGGTCGGCGCGCGCGTCCACAATTTGAAAAATATTACGGTAGAAATTCCGCGTGATAAATTTGTCGTCATCACAGGTTTATCGGGCTCAGGGAAATCGTCTCTTGCGTTTGATACGATTTTTGCTGAAGGTCAACGAAGATATGTTGAATCATTATCTGCGTATGCACGTCAATTTATCGGTCAAATGGATAAGCCAGATGTTGATTACATTGATGGTCTCTCCCCCGCTGTATCTATTGACCAAAAATCTACCAGTCACAATCCACGTTCAACTGTTGGAACAGTCACAGAAATTTATGATTACATGCGTTTGCTGTTTGCCCGCGCGGGAATCCCACATTGCCCTACCTGTGGACGTGAAGTTGTTAAACAATCGGCTCAAGAAATTGTTGACCAAATTGAAAATCTTCCCGAAGGCACACGCATCTTAATTTTGTCTCCGCTAGTGCGTGGGCGTAAAGGAACGTATCAAGCAGTATTTGAAGAGATTCGCAAATCAGGTTTTACACGCGCGCGTGTGGATGGCACTGTGCAATCACTTGATGATGAAATTGAATTGGATAGATACAAACAACACACCATCGAAGCAGTTGTAGATAGGCTTGTGATTTCAAAAGAAGGAAATAAAGAAGATAAACGAGCCGCTCGCACACGCCTCACTGACTCAGTGGAAACTGCTCTCAAATTTGGAGAAGGATACGTCACCGTTAATATCCCTCACCCCAACCCCTCTCCCTCAGGGAGAGGGACTCAGGGTGAGGGCGAAGACATTGCTTTTTCAGAACACCTTGCTTGCCCTGAACATGGTTCGACTGTTCCTGAAATTGAACCGCGCACTTTTTCATTTAATACACCACAAGGTGCTTGCCCTGAATGTCAGGGACTGGGGTCTAAACTTGAAATTGACCCAGACCGCATCATCCCTGACCGCGACCTGTCACTGAACGAGGGAGCGATTATTACCTCCGAATGGGGTCCACGAGAAGAAGGTGGCTATTATTGGCAATCGTTACAAGGGGTGTGTAATGCATCCAAAATAGATATGGATAAACCTGTTCGTGAATTAACAAAAGAACAATTGAAGTTAATTTTATATGGCACAGGTGATAAACAAATTCAAATGGTATATAAAAATACCAACGGCAGTGAATTTAAATTCACACGCGCTTTTGAAGGTGTGATTACCAATTTAGAAAGAAGGTACAAAGAGACTAATTCTGAATGGATGCGCGAAAAAATTTCGGAATATATGTCTGATAGACCTTGCCCAGCTTGTGGTGGCAAGAGATTGAATCCCGCCGCATTGGCAGTGACTGTTGATGATGTAAATATTGTGCAAGCAAACTCATGGCCCGTGTTGCAAACATTAGATTGGGTCAAGAAAATTTCTGGCAAAAATTCTCCTCTCACTTCAAAACAAAAAACAATTGCAGAGCGTGTGATTCGAGAAATTCACGAGCGATTAAATTTCTTGGTGAATGTTGGTTTGGATTATTTGACATTGAATCGTTCGGCTGTGACATTATCAGGTGGTGAAGCACAACGCATCAGACTTGCAACTCAAGTTGGTTCTCGTTTAGTCGGCGTGTTGTATGTTTTGGATGAACCATCTATTGGGTTGCACCCACGCGATAATGCGAGATTGCTTGAAACACTAAAAGGCTTAAGAGATTTAGGCAATACAGTTCTAGTCGTTGAACATGATGATGAAACGATTCGCGAATCAGATTGGGTGATTGATTTAGGTCCAGCGGCTGGTGAACATGGTGGTCAAGTCATTGCCGAAGGAACCCCCAAGCAAATATTGGCGCACACAAAATCGTTGACAGGTCAATACCTTTCGGGCAGAAAACAAGTCCCAGTTCCAAAAAAGAGGCGCGAAGGAAATGGGAAAAGTCTCAAGATTGTTAATGCAGTCGCAAATAATCTTAAGAAAATTTCTGTTGAACTTCCGCTTGGAAAATTAGTTTGTATCACTGGTGTTTCAGGCTCGGGCAAATCTACATTGATGAGCGATATTTTGTATAACGCGCTGGCTTCCAAACTGATGGGAGCGCGAACGCAAGCAGGTGAGCATGAAAAAATTCTTGGCGTTGAACATTTAGACAAGATTATCAACATTGACCAATCACCGATCGGGCGAACGCCACGCTCGAACCCCGGAACATATACGGGCTTGTTTGATGAAATGCGAAAACTTTTTTCAGAGTTACCTGAAAGCAAAGTGCGTGGATATAAGCCTGGTCGTTTTTCATTCAATGTGCATGGTGGGCGTTGTGAAGCATGTCAGGGGCAAGGAGAGTTGCGAATCGAAATGCAATTTTTGCCAGATGTATATGTGCCATGCGATGTGTGTCATGGCAAACGATTTAATCGCGAGACCTTGCAAGTTTTATTCCGTGACCAATATTCGATTGCTGATATTTTAGATATGACCGTTGACCATGCTGTGAAAGAATTTGAAAATTATCCACAAATGGCAAATAAACTAAAGTTGTTGCAAGAAGTCGGCTTGGGATATGTGAAGGTTGGTCAGCCAGCCACAACTTTATCTGGTGGTGAAGCACAACGAGTGAAATTATCGAAAGAATTATCACGGCGCGCTACGGGTCGAACTTTATACGTTTTAGATGAACCATCTGTTGGTTTACATGCCGCAGATGTGCATAAATTAATTGAAGTACTACAAAGATTAGTTGATACGGGCAATTCAGTCTTAATCATTGAGCATAATCTTGACATCATTAAAGTCGCGGACTGGATTATTGATTTAGGTCCCGAAGGCGGTGATAGAGGCGGAGAATTAATTGCCGAAGGCACGCCTGAACAAGTGATGAAGGTGAAGGGTTCTTATACAGGGAAATATTTGAAAGAGCATTTAAGATAGTAAGTGACGAGAAATGAGTAACAAGCGACGAGAGATAAGTAATGCGTAAAACGTAACTTGTTACTGGTATCTCATTACTCATTGCTCTTAACTTGCATCTCGTATCTTCCATTTTTCAGGTAGAATCATTTTGCATTAACAACAAAGTGCAAAGGATAAACTACATGAATAGACCTCCCTTATCTTCTAGCCCGATTGGCTCACTCCGCAAACGTAGAAGCAAAAATAATGTTGTCTTCATTGCGGCAGGTGCATTGGTATTTATTGGGCTGGCGGTATTAATTTATTGGCTCTTTCAGCCAGGCAAACCTTTAAGTAACCTGATTGCTACTGAAACACCTACACCAACCATTACGCCATCGCCTACGAATACCAATACAATAACTCCATCACCCACTGAAACATCAACGCCAACCATTACATTTACACCAACTTTCTCGGCACCATTTACATATACTGTGCAAGACGGTGATTATCTACAATTAATTGTTGAAAAATTTGCACTTGGTGATAATGCAATCCCTCTTATTTTAATTTTAAACGAACCGTACATAGATACTAATGGTAATCCAGGAGGCATTGACCCTACAACTCAAATTGTAATTCCTGGGCAAGTAATTCTTTTGCCATATCCGGGCATGCCCCTTCCTACGGCAACACCACTTCCACCAGATTTGCGGCCTGGCACATTGATTGAATACACTGTTCAATCCGGCGATTCTCTTGCAGGCATTGCCAATTTGTTTAACACGACCATTGAAGCAATTAGTGAAGAAAACAGCATCACAAATCCAAACGAGTTGTTTGTGGGTCAATTGCTAAGAATCCCCGTCAACTTAGTGACTCCTACAGCAACACGCCCGCCGACAAGTACACCCATTACGCCTGGACCTGGCACTGTGCTACCCACCGCTACATTCACACCGATTAACGTCCCGACGAATCCTAGCGGCACGCCATAAATCTACTAGACAAAACATCCTCCTTCATGTAAAATACACCGCCGTTGAAAAAGTAAAGCAAGAAATTTGGAGAAAAAGACCTTGGCTAACATACAATCTCAAATCAAACGCAATCGTCAAAACGAAAAGCGCCGTTTACGAAACCGCACCATTCGTGGTGCCGCTCGCACTGCGGATAATGCCGCACGCAAAGCACTCGCCACTGAAACCCCCGAAACTCGCGCAGAAGTTTTGAAGGCTATCAGCGCTTTAGACAAAGCCGCTGAAAAAGGCATCATTCACAAAAACAATGTTGCCCGCCGCAAAAGCCGATTGATGAAACGCTTGAACGCAGTCAGCAAGAAAAGCGAATAAGATTCCTTTTCAAATAAAAACGGGAGTTGAAGAACTCCCGTTTTTTGTTACTTGATATAAACCCGCCCTTCGACAGGCTCAGGACATCGCTTCTTTTCTTGCTGATAATTGATTCTGTTTCATGGAATTAATGACCACCGACGGCTGACGGCGGTCTGTGGTCGGCGGTCAAAAATACACATCGGAATAAATCTGTAAGATATAATCAAAAACATGTTTACCAAAGAACAACAACTCATTGAAGAAAAAATAAAATTGTTTTGCCAAGCAAATGACATTGCTTTAGCAGAATTAAAGTGGCAACCGATTCCATTTGCTGGCGAATGGGGATTCGCGACATCATTTTTTCAGACTGTGGCAAATGAAGCCAAACTCGGTAAAGGAAACAAAGTTCCAGTGCCGCAAAAGGCTCAGGAAATTGCAACCCAAGTTGCAGGTCAAATAGGAAGCGTAGATGGAATCAGTCGCATTGAAGCAGTCAAAGGCTATCTCAATATCTATTTCAAAACATCTGATTATGCAAAAAAAGTTGTAGATGAAGTTTTAACGTCAAAAAACAATTTTGGACGTGGTGAAAAAAAATCAGAACGAGTGATGGTGGAATATGCTCAACCAAATACGCATCACTCATTTCATATTGGTCATGCCCGCAATACAATTTTAGGTGAAGTGTTAGCACGTTTAGTTGAATTTGCAGGCTATGAAACGATTCGCGCCTCATACCCAGGTGATTTAGGCTTGGGCGTTATCACAGTGATGTGGATTTATGAAAAGTTTTATAAAGGTCAAGAGCCTGAAGGTGTGCATGAGCGGGGTCAATGGTTGGCAAAATTATATGTAGAAGCGACGGCTTTGCTAGAAAAAAAAGAAAACGAAACGCCGGAAGAAACTGCAAAACGCGAAGAATATGATGCCGAACGGCGTGAGATGTATCGCAAGTGGGATGCAGGCGATGAGTATGTGCGCAATTTATGGCATGTGACTCGTGAGTGGAGCTTGGAAGAACTGCGCGAAATTTTGCGAATGCTTGATGTGAAAATGGATGTATGGTTTTACGAAAGTGAAGCCGACGAGCCATCCAAATTAATTGTTGAAGAATTAATTGCCAAAGGCATTGCTGATGATGAACGTCCGCAAGGTGGTGCAGTGATTGTAAAGATTGACGAAAAACTTGGTTTGACGAAAGAAAAATATCGAACCAATGTTATTTTACGACGTGACGGCACAACTTTATATTTAACAAAAGATTTAGCATTAGCAAAAATCAAATTTGAACAACATCATGTAGACCGTTCTATCTATGTTGTAGATTCTCGTCAGTCATTGCATTTGCAACAAGCCTTTGCGATTTTGAAATTATGGGGTTTTCCACAAGCGGAGAAATGCTATCACCTCGGTTATGGATTTGTGAGTTTGCCCGAAGGTGCGATGTCTGCAAGGCGTGGGCGTGTGGTGTTGTTCAAAGAAGTATATGACGAAGCAGTAAAGCGTGTTTTATCTGTAGAAGCAGAAAAAAGTGCGGATATTCCAGTTGCAGAACGTGAAAAAATTGCAAGTCAAATTGGTTTGGGTGCATTAGTCTATTCCATGCTTTCGGTAGATAACAACAAAGATATTGTCTTTGATATTAATGAGGCGTTATCTTTTGATGGCAGAACTGGACCATATATTCAAAATGCGTATGTGAGGGCGAATTCGATTTTGAAGAAGGCTGGAGTGACGAGTAACGAGTTACGAGATGCAAGTTATGATTATGAATTAACAAAACATGAAATTGAGTTGATTGAGCAAATTTCGCAATTCCCGCAAAAGGTGCAACAAGCGGCTGAAGAATATCGTCCGTTGGTGATGGCTTCGTATGCGTATGATTTGGCAAATACATTTCATTCGTTTTATCATGCTGTGAATGTGATGCAAACTGAAGATGAAAAAACGAAAAACGCCCGTTTGCAATTGGTGATGGCGGCAAAGCAAACGATTGAAAATGCGTTGAGGCTTTTAGATATTCAGTCACCAGATGTGATGTAGTTTTATAGTTTTATAGTTTTATAGTTTTATAGTTTTATAGTTTTATAGTTAGGTCGGGTGCTTCATCGCCCGACTTTTTGTTTTAAATAAAACTATTTCGGGTTATCTGTGTTTTATACAAAAAAATGATAAAGGAAAACTTATATGACTGCTCTTGTTCCAACACTTTCTATCAAATATTTCCCAAATGTTTCAAATCGCATCAAGGACATTTTATTAATTCTATTTGGTTCGTGGTTTGTTGCATTATTTGCACAAATTGAAATTCCGCTCCAGCCTGTTCCAATCACTGGGCAAACTTTTGCGGTGTTATTAGTTGGTGCGTTACTTGGGTCAAAACGTGGCGCAATAGCAATGATTGCTTACATTTTTCAAGGTGGAATGGGACTTCCGTTTTTTGCAGGTGGCGCGAGTGGATTGAGTATATTAATAGGCGCAACGGTTGGATATTTGGTTGGCTTTGTCGGTGCGGCTTACATCATAGGTTTGCTAGCAGAAAGAGGCTTAGAAAGAAGCGTAAAGACCTCGTTAATTCCGTTTTTCATCGGCACAGTAATCATTTATGTTTTTGGTATTACTTGGTTAGCAATTGTCTTAAATAATTTTAGTCAAGCCATTCAATTTGGTCTGCTTCCATTTTTGATTGGTGATGTGATTAAATTGATTGCGGCGGCAATTGCTTTACCTACAGCATGGAAGTTTATAAAATAGAACTCTTGCAAAAGTGCGCTAGAGAGCGCACATTACACAATGAAAAGGTTATTTGTTCCGTGTAGAAGGCGTTCTCTAACGCCGAGAGCAAATTAATTTTTGACTTATGCAAGAAATCTAATAAAATTTCAAAACAAAAACTTAAGAGGCAAACAAATATTTGTTTGCCTCTTTTTACAGTACTTGTGGGTGATATATGAAAAGAAGAAATAATCTCAATCAAATGATAAAATTTTTACACCACCAGAAAGGAATCGTTTGATAACAAGATTAAAAAATTGGTTAAATAACATTCCTATTGCAGACCCCATCAACCGTCAAATGGCGGTGTTGTTACAAATTATCTTACTTGGATTCATGGGGGTTTTGTTAATAGCGGCTACTGTCAATTTGTTTTTATCAGAAACCACGACACGGCAAACAATTCTTGGCAATACCGCTTTTTTTATATTGGCTTTGACTGGTTTATTTATATTTCTCAGGCGCGGATATTTTTACAGTATCACATTCATTATCATCAGTATTTTTGTTTTCGTACAAAGTTATGCGATTCTCGTCACCAGCCTTTTAGAAGTACAAGATACGCTCACGTTTTACACATTAGCAGTTTTACTAGCAGGCTTATTGATTAATCCGCGAGCATTGTGGGGCGTTTTTGCTTTATGCGTTAGCATCATTATTTTTGGTGTCATACAAGAAGTAGAAATTGAACAAAGGCTAGAAGGTATATCAATTGCTGGTAATTTTATTTTACTTAACGGCTTGATGAGTGTATTCGTCAGCAGGTTTGGGGTGGCTTTGCGAACTGCGTTGCAAAATTCACTACAAAGAGAAAACGAATTAAGAAATGAAATTGCTGTTCGCAAAAAGATAGAATCTCATCGTGAAAAATTAATCAGGGAATTGGAAGCCAATAACGCTGAGTTAGAACGCTTTACTTATACAGTCTCACATGATTTAAGAAGTCCGCTGGTGACGATAAAAGGTTTTTTGGGGATGTTACAAAATGCCATACAAGCCAGTCAAGAAGAAAGAATCAATGACAATATTCAACGAATCTCTAATGCGGCAGATAAAATGGAATCTATGCTGGCAGAGTTGCTTGAGTTATCCCGCGTCGGGCGAGTACTAAATACACGGGTTCGAGTCAACATAGCCGAGGTCACGAAAGAGGCGATTGAGTTGTTAAATGCACACATCGCAGAGAAAAATATCCAAATCAAAATTGCAGATGACCTGCCTATCGTTTTTGCTGATTATGTTCGTTTGCGCGAAGTGATGCAAAATTTAATTGATAACGCCATCAAATATTCAAGTTCGCATCCAAACCCAGTAGTAGAAATCGGTTCAAAGAAATTGGGCGAGGAAGTATTTATTTTTGTAAAAGATAATGGCATTGGGGTTGCCCGCCCATACTATAAAAAAATATTTGGTTTATTTGAAAAGCTAGACCCCAACACAGAAGGCACAGGCATTGGCTTAGCATTGGTGAAAAGAATTATTGAATGGCATGGTGGGAAAATTTGGGTTGAGTCGGATGGTGAAGGCAAAGGCGCGACATTTTATTTTACGATTCCTGAAAACTCAAAAGACGAAAAAAGCCAGTAAGTTATAATCAACCCATGTTTATAGACCAAGTGAATATCTTTGTAAAATCTGGCAAAGGCGGCGATGGCATGGTGCATTTTCGCCGTGAAAAATATGAACCACGTGGCGGACCTGACGGTGGTGATGGCGGCAAGGGTGGTGATTTAATTTTTGAAGTGAAACCGATTCTCAATTCGCTTTCGCATTTTAAGCCGAAGCAAAAATTTGCGGCGGATGATGGTGTGAACGGCGGCGCTTCACAAATGACGGGGAAAAATGGTAAAGACCTCGTCATTCACGTTCCCCCCGGCACTGTGATTTATGATGCTGAAACAGGCGCATTACTCGGTGATTTAACCGAAGCAGGTCAAAGATTAATTATCTGCAAAGGCGGGCGTGGTGGACGTGGCAATCAACATTTTGCTACATCACGGAATCAAGCGCCTCGGACTGCCGAACGCGGGGAACCGCACGAAGAAAAGATGATTCGCCTCGAACTTAAATTGATTGCTGATATTGGCATTATCGGTTTGCCTAACGCTGGAAAATCCACTCTGCTTTCGGTACTGACAAATGCCAAACCAAAAATTGGTGACTATCCATTTACAACTTTGGAACCGAATCTTGGCGTTGCAAAAATAGATGATGAAACAACTGTCGTCATGGCAGATATACCTGGATTAATTGAAGGCGCACATCAAGGCGCAGGGTTGGGACATAACTTTTTACGTCACATTCAACGCACGCGGGTTTTAATTCACATGATTGATGGGTTATCTGAAGACCCGTTGGCAGATTACAGTCAAATTAATACGGAATTATCTTTGTTTGATACAAAACTTGGTAAAAAGCCACAAGTGGTTGTGATTAATAAAATTGACCAGTCTGATGTGCAAGCAAAATTAAAAGATATTGAAAAAAGTTTCAAAAAGAAAAAAATAAATATCATCACGGCTTCGGCGATGGCAAGAAGCAACACGCGCGAGGTTTTACTGTCAGCCTATAAACTGTTGCAGGAACTGCCACCAGAAGAAATGAAGGAAGAAGCGTTACCCATCTACAAGCCAGAAGTGGACCCAAATCAATTTGAAATCAAACGTGAAGATGGTGATAAGTGGCGTGTGTATGGCGTGGCAATTGAACGCGCCGCCAAGATGACATATTGGGAGCATCATGGTTCGGTGCGCCGCTTTCAACGCTTGATGGAAAAATTAGGTGTTGATAAATCTTTGCGTGAGGCTGGCGTGCAAGAAGGTCATACGGTTTTCATCGGTGATTTTGAATTGGAATGGCAAGATTAGCAATTAATTTTATGCCAAACGCAAATTCAAAACAACGCATCATTATTATTGGCTTAACCATTCTTGGTTGTTTGCTTATTTTATTTTTTGGTTTACGCGCGTTTCGCGCATTTCAAAAGTTTGACAGGCATGGTCCGCCACCAGGGGATTTCCCTGAAAAACTTGAAACCGATGTAGAACGTGTGCGCGATTGGATGACGATACCTTTTATCTCACGCATGTATGGCGTGCCTGAACCGATTTTGTATGATGCTTTAGGTATTTCACCAGAAGGAAATTATAAAAAAAGTTTGCGGGATTTGAACAAAGAATATTTCCCTGAAAATGATGGTATCGTGATTGAAATTGTGAAAGCGACTTTGCTCGCCAATCAATCTCCACCTACGCCTTTGCCGCCACTAACTCCTATTCCCCCATCTGCCCCTTAATTTCATGTCTGATTTTTTATTAACACAAATTATCAACTATGGCGCGCCATTGTTAGGCGTGATTGTATTTATCGGCGGGCTTGGCATTCCATTGCCTTGCACATTATTGGTCATTGCGGCGGGCGCATTTGCTCGTCAGGGAATTTTGGATTGGCAAATCGCTTCTGCAATCAGTATTGTTTCTGTCATTATTGGTGACAGTTTAAGTTATTCTTTTGGGTTTTATTCGCGTGAAAAAGTTTTGTCGCGGTTTAGTGCAACGCCACAATGGTTGCAAGCAGAACAATCTTTTCAGAAATGGGGTGCGCTTTCTATATTCTTTTCAAGGTTTCTTGTTACAGCCATTGCATTGCCAGTCAATTTACTTTCAGGAACAACTCGTTTTGCATTTCAAAAATTTCTTGTTTACGATATTCTTGGCGAGGTGGTGTGGATTTTCGGCTATGGCGGACTCGGTTATTTGTTTGGTAGTCAATGGGAAGTGGTGAATGAATTTCTTAGCAACTTCGGCGGTGTGACGTTAGGTATTGTTTTCTTTATCTTTGGCGTTCGGCAAGCATGGAACTGGAATTTAATAAGGCAAAAAGCTTAAATACATTTTTATTGATACGGTATAATTAATAAAAACATTAAACCAGCGAGGGCAAGTTATGAAAAAACAAGTTTACCTAAAACCATTTGTTTTCATATTCATAATCAGTAGTTTTTTATCAGGTTGTGCCAATGTATTTGCTCCTGCCACCCCTACGCCTAACCTAGCAGTGACTGAACAAGTACTTAGCATTCAACAAACTCAATTTGCGCTTGATGTAACTGTACAAGCCCAACAAGCCGCACAAACGCAAGCGGCTCTTGCCACTCCCACGCCACTTCCAACTCAAACTCCTTTACCATCACCTACCTCTACACCTGGACCGATTATTATCGAAGATGATTTCAGTACGAACACGGGCAGGTGGACAGAATGTGGCCAATGTGTGATTGAAAATGGTGTTATGAAAATGGGTCCATACCCAATTTCAAACGATGGAGGTGGCTACTTTGCCATTTGCAGTGATTGTGGCACGCCACAAGATTACAAAATGGGAGTAGATGCAACATTTGTTGATGGCTATACCGATAGAGGCTTTGGTTTACTGATTCGTGAAGATGGCGGAAGTTATGTAGATATAGAAATCACCACATGGCAAGTGTATGGGGCGTGGTTTTTTGATAATAGCAGAAATGTTTGGGGAAATTTGTTAAAGAATGGATGGGAACTAACAGGCAGTTTACGCCCATCTGCTGCAACGAACCGACTTGAAGTTGAACTCATATCAAGTGGTGGAAACAGTACGATACATATCAAAATTAATGGGCAATTGGTTAATACTGCTGAAATACCAGCAGTAAGAGGAAGAGTTGGATTAATAGTAGGCTTACATAGCCTCGGGGT
The DNA here is from genome assembly GCA_016789365.1 of Anaerolineales bacterium. Lineage (GTDB taxonomy): Bacteria > Chloroflexota > Anaerolineae > Anaerolineales > Villigracilaceae > Villigracilis. The sequence continues at coordinate 4,352 of JAEURH010000072.1, read as the reverse complement.
TATCTTTGATAATTTTTATTTTGAAGGTTATCCAATACAACCTCCAGGAAATCAAAGCCCCTCTGAAAATAGTGGTTAAATAAAAGGCTCGGCATAAACCGAGCCTTTTATTTTAATGATGATGTCCGCCTTCATGCACATGTCCATGGTCTAATTCTTCATCTGTTGGTTTTCGCAAAGCAACAACTTTTACATAAAAATTCAACACTGCACCTGCTAAAGGGTGATTGAAATCTAGTTTTACAGTTTTATCATCGAAACTAAGCACATACGCGGCTTGATGTTCACCATCTTCATCTGTAATGTGCAGTTCGGCGCCTTCTTCTAATTTCATGTCAGCAGGGAATTCACTGCGTGGTACATCCATAAAGGCTTCTTCATCAAATTCACCATAACCATCTTCTGGTTGTACGGTTAATTCTTTGCTATCGCCAATTTTCATACCCATCATTTCTTTTTCTAAACCAGGAATAATATTTCCATAGCCTGCTAAAAATTGTAACGGACCTGCTTGGTCAGACGAATCTAACACTTCGCCGTCCACAGTTAATTTATATTCCATCGAAACCACAACGCCATCGTCTACTTTTTCTATGCTCATAGCCTTTTCCTTTTCTAAATTTATGCGAACATTGTATCAGTAAACAGGTATAATCGCGCCTGCTTATTTTACTTATAGGAGAAAAAATGCAAATTACTGCACAACGCCGTATCGGGCTGATAATTGGCTTGATTTTGGGAGTTGGATATTCCGTTACGTCAAATTTAATTAATCTTTGGGTTATGCCTGACATTCCTTTTCAAGAAACGCTACTTAGCAGGTCTGTGTTGATAGTTGTTTCAACCGCCTTTTTTAGTGTGCTTGGCTTGCTTGCGGCATGGACAGATGAAATTACGCCCAGCATCATTTTATCGGCTGTAGTTGGCACACTCGCTTCATCTATTTGGACGCTTGTCTTTGAGTCAGGTAGCCGCATAGGAGCTTCGTTTTTCATCCTCTTTTTTATTTTTCTGCCGCGTGTGTTTTTCTATCTTCCATTTAGCTGGTTGGTTCGCTGGCTAATAGATAAATTTACGCATCATGCCTACGGCGCAAGAGTTCCATTAATAAAAAAAATTACACCTGTTTTTGTTTCCTTCGTTATCATTGTGTTTATCGGCTCACTAGCGCGGGTATCAGAAGCAGAGCAAAAATCTTTAATACGAATGAAAGAATTGATTGAGGAAGGATTGCCAGCATCTTCACGGACTGAACTACCTGACGCGCTTCAAGACGTAGAGGGGTTTGTTCAACGCGCTGAGGGCGAGTACTCCTTCAGCCTCGGTGCAGACCCAGACGTGCTCCCCGTGCAACGCCCATTCGTGCAGTACGGCGAAGAAGAACCTTTCATCATTGTGCAATTTGAAAACGGCTTCCGTTTTGGTTGTGTCTTTTCACCACCTTATATTATGCCTGCCTGTATAGATTATTGATTATCTCTTTTACATAAGCCAGAATCAAAAATACGCGTAACTTTATACAAAGGTGCGCGTATATTCATATCAAATGCAGTTGTTAAGGAGTGAACCATGACCAACATTCTCGAAGTAAAAGAACTGAAAAAAAATTATGGTGACTTTCAAGCCGTAAAAGGGGTTTCCTTTGATATTAAAGAAGGTGAAATATTTAGTTTGCTCGGTCCGAACGGAGCAGGCAAAACAACCACAATTTCCATGCTCTCTACTTTATATGAACCCACTTCTGGAGATGCAACAGTGGCTGGTCATTCTGTAAAAAAGAATCCCATGGGCGTTCGCAATGCAATTGGAGTTGTGCCACAAGATTTGGCTTTATATGAAGATTTGACAGCCAAAGAAAATTTAATTTTCTGGGGGCAAATGTATAACTTGAGTGGCAAGTCGCTCGCTTCTCGTGTTGATGAAGTGTTGGAACAAATCGGTTTGACTGATAAAGCCAAAAATAAAGTAAAAACATTTTCAGGAGGGATGAAAAGACGCGTCAATATTGGGGTTGGCTTGTTACACAAACCTCAACTTTTATTTATGGATGAACCCACCGTAGGCATTGACCCGCAATCTCGCCGTGCGATTTTGGATACAGTTAAAGATTTGAACAAACAAGGCATGACAGTTTTATACACAACACATTATATGGAAGAAGCCGAAGAACTTTCTGACCGTGTGGGCATCATTGACCATGGTGAGTTAATTGCCATCGGCACGCAAAAAGAATTGACTAAGCAAGTTGGTGAAACAGAGACTTTGATTCTGCATGTTGGTGAAAATGAAGACCCATCCGCTTTGGTTTCTACACTAAAAGGTTTGCCAAACGTACTTGATGCGAATGTAGTCAATAACCAAATTTCTGTGGTCACGCCTTCTGCGAAAGATGTATTGGCTTCTGTAGTGACCAAAGCCAACGAACGCGGAATCAAAATTCATTCGATTGACATCCGTGAGCCGAATCTTGAAGCGGTTTTTCTTCACTTAACAGGACGCGCGTTGCGTGATTAATGCCATTCGATGTTTACTTGTCTATCTGTGTACTTGTATACATGTAAACAGGTACACAAGAATACAAAGAGAACAATATGCTCAAATTACTCCTCATCGGACTCAAAGACTTAAAAATCGCATTTCGTGACCGTGCCGCGATTATATTTATGTTGCTCACGCCATTTTTACTAACAATAGGCATGGGACTCGTCACTGGAAGATTTTCAAGCAACGATAACAGCGGCGCATTAAACATCCCGATTGTGATTGTCAATTTAGATAATGACTCAATCGGAGATGCGTTAGTAGAAGTCTTCTCCTCGGAAGAATTGGCTGACTTGCTAGAAACAACTACAAGTCAAGATGCAGAAGCGGCGCGTTTATTAGTAGATGAAGATGAAATCACAGCCGCCATCATCATCCCCGCAGGATTCACACAAAATATTTTTTCTGCAAACGCGAGTCAAAGCGAAGAATATCAAATTGAATTTTATGCAAACCCATCACGCCCAACCAGTGCAGGAATTGTCAAAACAATTTTAGATGGCTTCATGGCCCGCGTGGATGAAATGCGCGTTGGCGGAATCACATCTGTTACACAATTAATTATCAGCGGAAGAATTTCTCCTGAACAAGCCAATGCAGTTGCTAAAGAAATGGGTACGCGTTTTGAAAATAATTCAACTGATTTCAATGAAACATTAATTACGTTAAAAACTTCAACCAATCAAACCGAAACAAACGAAGTGGATATGCTGGCATTTATTGCACCAGGTATGGCATTGATGTTTTTGATGTACACCGTCAGTTATGGTGGTCGTTCGATTCTTGCAGAAAAATCTGGCGGCACATTAACTCGTTTGCTTGTGACACCAACAAACTCAATGCAAATTTTAGGTGGCAAAGTGTTTGGCATTTTCTTAACAGGTGCGGCACAAATGTTCATTCTTGTTGGTGCAACTTCTTTGCTTTTTCAATTGCAATGGGGCAATGCGCTTGGCGTTATTCTGCTTGTTTTCGCGGCAGTGTTTGGCGCAACAGGTTGGGGTTTATTAATCACTGCTTTTGCACGCACACCGAATCAAGTTGGCAGTGTGGGTTCGGCTGTGATGTTGATTTTCGGAATCTTAGGCGGAAGTTTTTTTCAAGTGCAAAATCTTCCAGCCATTGCGCAGATGTTTAGCAAGATTACTCCCAATGCTTGGGCAATGGATGGATTCACTGCACTTGCATACGGTGGAAACATCGCTTCTTTGACTACGCCTCTACTTGCTCTGCTGACGATGGGCATTGTCTTGTTTTTAGTTTCGGCGTTCCTATTTGGACGAAAGAATTTGGTGCAAAAATAGTTTCCCGTCATTGCGAGCCGTTGTTGGTCGAGTAGTTGCGAAGCAACGTATCGAGACCACAGGCGAAGCAATCTTATGATTAAAGTAGAGATTGCTTCGTCGCAAAGAACAAGAACGCTCCTCGCAATGACATAATGGAGTAAACATGAAAAAAATATTTGCAATTGCATGGAAAGATGCAGTTATCCGTTTTGCTGGTTTCTCTGAATTATTGTTCTTCATTGTCTTACCGATTATTTTTATATTCTTAATCTCAGGTGGCATACCCAGTGGTGATGAAGATAATCGCAGAGTGTTATTAGTCGTTGACCAAGCAAACACGACAATTTCGCAAGAACTATTATCAGAGTTGGAAAATTCAACAAGTGTCAGACCAGATGTCATGTCAATAGAAGAAGCGCAAGAACAATTTGATTCAAGACGCGCTCCAGCCATGTTAATCATCCCTGCAAGTTTTGATATCGAATCTATTCAAAATGGAACAGCGCAATTAGATTTTCGTGGTCA
>JAEURH010000071.1 GCA_016789365.1 Anaerolineales bacterium | reverse complement strand
CGACATTATTCAAACATTCATCCGCCCTGCCGCAGGTGCAGTTGCATTTGCCGCCAGTGCAAATGTTATTACAGACATCAATCCTGTTTTAGCATTGGCTTGTGGCTTGTTAGTGGCAGGTAGTGTGCATACTGTCAAAGCCGCGGCGGTTCGCCCAGCAGTCACTGCCGCAACGGCAGGTGCAGGCACAACCCCTGCTTCTATCATTGAAGATATTATCGCAATCACCACATCCATTTTAGCAATCTTGCTTCCAATTGTAATGGGAACGATTCTTATTATCGGATTGTCACTGCTCATTTATTGGTGGTGGCGCAGAACAAATAAGACTCAAACCGCATAACAAGGTATAATGCAAAAAATTTAATTGGAAATAAAAGGAGAAATTATCATGTCTGAAATGAATGAAATGCCCGAAGTCTCTGGCGGTATGAATCCAGAACCAAAGAAGAACAACAATACTGTTATCATTGCTGTTGTGGCTGTTGTTTTATTATGTTGCTGTTGTTCAGTGATTCTGGGTGGCTGGTTCTTTGGCGATACGATTGTTCAATCGTTAGGTCTCTAAAAACCAAAATAAAAAATCCTCCGTCATTGCGGAGGATTTTTTGATTCAAAGAAAGTTTTCAACTCACCTAAACTTGCATAAATTTTTTTCTTCAATTCTTCATCTACATTTAAGTCGTTTAATTCATCTTCATCCAAAACAACTTGTTTTCCTTCGGCATCCACCCACAAATCTAAAATCAAATCAGAATAAGCAATTTCATTTTCTGTAATTTCAGCAGGTTTCGTGATGTTGCAATACCAACCTTTTATTTTTCCATCGTCGCGGTCATAAATTTCAAAAATATTAAACCATTTATCAGAAAAAAAAGTTTCAACAAAACGGTCATTGTGCTTCAAAACGATTTCTTGAAACGGCAAATCATCGCGGTTGAATAACGCTTCAACAGTTGCTGAATTTTTTTCACGGCTTATCAACTTGCCTTCATATTCCCAAGTGACTTCATCTTTATGATTTCTCTTGATAATTTTCATTCGAGACATTGTACTTGAACATTCACTTTGATAACATCGCCAATCTTCGGCTTTTTATTTATTAAGAAACTTACGCCTCGACTCTTAACCTCAAATTGATTCTGCTTGTAAACAATATCTTCCACTTTGACATTTATCTGCACCCCGACCTCACCCCTAGCCCCTCTCCTAAGAGGAGAGGGGAACTGTTGCATTAATAAATTAACTTTTTCGCCTTTGTTTTGCTTACAATTTATATCAAAAATCCCAAATTCAGTTTTGATTTTATTTTTAGCAATCACTTCACCTTCAATTACATTTCCAATGCCTAATATTTTTGTGACAGTCACAAATTTCGGATTCTTCCAAATCTCTTCTGGCATGTCATCTCGGATGATTATGCCATCGTGCAAAATTAAAATCCTATCGGCAATGGCAAAGGCTTCTTCAGCATCGTGGGTGACGTAAATGGCTGGGATTTTTGTCTCATGCAAAATATTTCGTAATTGATTTAATAAATCTTCTTTGAGAGATTTATCTAATGCGCCGAGTGGTTCGTCTAACATCAATAAACGAGGTTGAGTTGCTAAAGCACGAGCAAGTGCGATGCGTTGTTGCTCACCGCCAGAGAGTTCATTTACTTTTCTATTTTCAAAACCTGATAATCCAATTTGCTCAAGCAGAGCGGCTACACGCAGTTGAATTTCATTGTCTGAAAGATTCCGCATTTTCAAACCGAAGGCAATGTTGTCAAAAACGTTGAGGTGAGGAAAAAGATTGAAGTCTTGAAAGACCAAGCCGAAGTCACGTAAGTGAGGCGGTGTGGAAGATAAATCAATTTTGTTAAACAGAATTTGTCCCCCATCAGGAAAATCTAAACCAGCAATCATCTTCAAAATAGTGGATTTGCCACTGCCCGATGCGCCCAGCAAACAAATTGTTTCACCTTTTTTGATTTTGAATGAAACATTTTTCAAAATATTTTTTTGATTAAATGATTTTGAGATATTGCGAAGTTCAAGCATCTAAAATTCTCCGCTTTGATTGAGACGAGTTTTTTCAATTAATAAAATAGATGTAGTGGTAAGAATCATAAGCAATGTTGCCATTGCCATAGCCTGACCATAATTGAGCCCGCCAGGTTGAGATAAAAATCTTTGAATGGCGATGGGAATTGTCGGATATTCGGGACGAGTGATTAACAATGTTGCACCAAATTCGCCAAGTGAAATTGTAAATGCAAATGTGGCGGCGGTAAGCGTGGCGCGTGAAAGAATTGGAAAGTCTATGGTTTGCCAAACTTTGAGTGGTGACGCACCAAGTGTGGACGCGGCTTGACGAAGTTTTTCGGGAATTGATTTTATAGCGGGCTGTAATGTACGAATGACAAAAGGCAAAGCAATTAATGTGTGAGCAATGGGAACGAAAAATGGTGATGAAATTAAACGACCAAATGAAAGAATGAAACCCAAACCCAACATCACTGCTGATGAACCAAGTGGAAGTAAAAGCAATGGGTCTAATAGTTTATCGAATTTGGTTGGTTTGGCAAGCGCGACTGCAACAGGGTAGCCAATTGCCAATGAAAATATAACTGTGATGCCTGCATAAGATAATGAATTAATCGCCGCTTGAAATGGTGGAACATAAAACAATGAATTTCTGCGATTGATAAAAAGTTCTTGATAATAATCCGTTGTGAAACCATATTGGATTTCATCGCGTTGTCCACGGTCTGCTTCTAATCTTGTTAAAGAGCGAATAGGTAATGATATTAAGGGTAGAACAAAAAACGTAATAAGTAATGCGTAAAGCGTAAAAACAAAAAATTTTTCTTTAAGTGTTTTCGGTCTTTGAGGTTGCAAAAATTGCGGATTGGTTTGTGTATTGACTTGATTAATTGTTCTTGTATATAAAATTGAAAATATCAATGTGAAGCATAATTGAATAACAGAAAGCATCGCCGCGAGATTTAGATTTGGGAGTTGTAAAGCGCGGATATAAATTTCAACTTCAAGCGTGGCGAAGTTTGAGCCGCCTAATAAAAGTATCACACCAAAACTTGTGAAGTTAAACATAAATACAAGTAAAGCGGATGCTAATAAAGCAGGTTTTAGTAAAGGCAAAATAATTTTTCGCCAAACATTGAAGGTATTTGCTCCAAGCACACGGGCTGAGGCTTCGAGTTTTGGGTCAAGGCGAGAGAGGGCATTACCAACGATTCGGATAACGATTGTTGTATTGTAGAAAACGTGGGCGATTAAGATGGCTATTAGTGTGCCAGTAAATTGGTAATTGGTAATTAGTAATTGTGGAAAGAGGAAAGAGGAAAGCAGTGGGATTAATCCGCGAGAACCGAGGAAAGAATTAAATGCGGCGGCGACGACAACAGTCGGGAGCATGAATGGAACGGCGGTTATTGCACGAAGCAAAGATTTTCCGCGAAACGTGAAACGTGAAAAAAGAATGGCGGATGGAATACCGAGAATAAAAGTTAGTATTGTTGAAAGAGTTGCTTGGTAAAAAGTGAAGCGTAATGCGTGAAGCGTGATGCGTAAATTGTTTTCGTTTGTGAGAGTTGAAAAATCAAAGGTTAATGAAAAGATTTTGGTTAATGGGTAAAAGAAGAAGGAAAGAAGAAAGAGGAAAGCAGGTAGCCAGAGGAAGAGGCGTTTGTAGGTAAACAAGTAAACACGGAAATAGGTAAACAGGGAAGCATGTTCCTTTAATTTATTAATTTTTGAATTCATATTGTTTGTCTACCTATCTACTTTTGTACTTGTATACCTGTGTACTTATCTACCTGTGTACCTATCTACCTCATCACCTCAACCCATGACTCAATCCATTCATCACGATTGGCGGCAATTTCACCATAAGGCAAAGTGGATGGGGCTTCTACAACTTGAGCATGTTGAATAAATAATTCAGGCAATTGAGCAGTTTGATTGACAGGATAAACAAACATATTCAACGGCATATCTTCTTGAAAAGTTTTGCTCAACATAAAATCTACAAATTTTTCGGCAAGTTCACGATTACTTCCATTTTTGAGAATACCAACAAATTCAATTTGACGAAAGCACATGCCATCTGCGACTAGTGAAGCAGTTGGTGATTCAGTGATAGGTTCGGATGCAAATAATACTTCTACTGGTGGGCTGGAGGCATAAGAAACCACCATCGGTTGTGGACCTTGCCCAGAAGAAGCAGAGAAGTTTGTGTAATATGCTGTTTCCCAACCATCTACAACCACGACTTCATTTTCTTTTAATTGTTTCCAGTATTCTAAAAAGCCATCACCAAAATATGCGCGTGTGGCAAGCATGAATGCTAAACCTGTTGATGATGTGGCAGGGCTTTGCACAACTAATAAATTTTTATATTCTGGCTTAGTCAAATCTTCAAAAGATTTTGGCAAAGATAAATTGTTTTCTGCAAAATATTTTTTATCATAATTGATGCACACATCGCCATAGTCAACTGGTAAGGCGCGATAACTTTCATCTACAATAAATTCTGTTGAAACCTCATTTAATACTGGTGATTGATATGCTTCAAAAATATCCGCTTCTAATGCCCGCGAAAGAAATGTATTATCTACACCAAACAGTACATCCGATAATGGTGCATTTTTTGCAAGCACTGCTTTGTTGAGCATTGAGCCAGCATCACCACCTTGTAAAAAGACAACATCAACATTATTTTCTGTTTCAAATTGTGCAATCACATCTTCAGAAATTGCAAATGAGTCATGAGTCATTACGGTTAATGTTTTGGGTTGTGAGGTGCAGGAGGAAAGAAGAAAGAGGAAAGAGAGTAATAAGTAATTCGTAATTCGTAATTTGGTTTTCATTGTGTTTGCTCCAGTTAATGTGTGGTCTCGATACGTCGCGAAGAACAAGAGCGCGACTACTCAACCGCCGAGGTTTGATGAACAATTAATAACAAGCCTTTTGTAATTGAAATACTTGCAATATCAGAAATCATTTCATTGCTGATACCGCGTGTTTTATCGAAAGATAAAGTTTCGTTATTTAATTTCCATTTGAGATTTTGAGTCGTAACTCCTTCGACATTTCCTCCCCATGGGATTAATGAGACGATGTCTCCGCTTCTACCTTTAACCTCAACATGGTCTTTGCATAGGAAAATTTCTTCTAGCCCATCATTAAGTCGTAGGTTGAAGGTTGCATGTTGAAAGTTTGTGAGAAGCGAAATGTTAGCAAGGGCATGGTCAATTCTTCCGCCCAATGCGGCAACGATGATAATTTCATCAGGCTTCAAGGTGATGGCATGATTAATAGCAAGTTCAAGGTCGGTTTCGTTTTTATCTTTTGGAAATACAATCACTTCGCCATTAAATGTTGAAAGTTGAAAGTTTGCAGGCAATGAATCCATATCACCGATAATGAGGTGTGGAGTCAAGCCTAAGGTTAAAGCATGACGCGTGCCTCCATCAGCGCAGATGATGAAATCATCAGGCTGAATCAAAGCGCGGGCTTTCTTAGGGTTTGGCAATTCGCCGTTAGCAAAGATGATAATACGTTTCATTTTTGAGTTTGAGATTGCTTCATCAGGCTAAAGCCTTCCTCGCAATGACATGATAGAAAACAAAACATCCTCCAAAGCGGAGGATGTTGAAGAAGATACAAAATCCCTCCGCTGGCATTATCCAGTTCAGGTGATTCGGGTCGAGCGTTGCACGCTCCTCTCAGCCTGTAGAGCAGGCTCCCCGTTCAGTTGTAGTGTGAGTATATAACTATGAGGTTAAGGTGTCAAGAAAAAAACGCCGAGACGGCGGTTTGAGCAATACATCTAACGTGATTCTTATCTCACTCTTCTTTTCCATTCTTCTTTCAGTTGCAATTCGCGCGGGCTTTCACCAGAATCTAATGCGAGGAAATCTGTTAGTAAGCGATTGAATTGTGGCGGGTTATCTAACATTGGGAAGTGACCCAAACCTTCTAGGTTAATTTGGTGCATGTGCATTGGTAAAGTGTCTATTTTTTCTTGCGGTGGAATGGTCAGTGCAGGTGTGCTTGAACCATAAACAAATAAACATGGCACGCCAAGATTGCGGACGTTGGGAAACAAATTGTCAGCTTGTAGGCTTTCAAACGAAGCAGTAACTGCTTTCGGGTCCGTTTTTGAAGCGTCTGCTAGTGCAGATGTCGCTTCAGGAGTTTTAGATGATAACAAGTCTAACAACTCTGTTGATGTGGCTGTTTTCATGCGAGGAGTTAACGCATCGTATTCTAGCGGGCAGTTGATTGCCATCATGCGGTCTACGCTTGTGTGCCACTTTTTGAGAAATGCAAAACCAACGAGTGCGCCGAGGTCATGCCCAACAATGGCAACTTTGCCGATGCCCATTTCTTCTAAAAAGCGATTGAGTAATTCGGCTTGTTGGTCTAATGTATAACGCAATGGGTCGCGGGTTGAGTCGCCAAAGCCAAATAAATCAATAGCATAGGCGCGGAAAGATGTGGATGCGACTTGCATGGCGTTAATCCAGTATCGCCATGAGCCGACCCAGCCGTGCAAGAAGATGATAGGTCTCCCCCGACCTAACGCTTCGTAATGCACCATCGAACCGTCAAGAATGATTGCGCTCATTGAGTAAATTTATTTTCCAAATTTTCCTAAAATTGCTTTCACACGATCTACCAGTTGATCTGGGGCGAAAGGCTTAAGTAAATATTCTTCTGCACCTGCATCTAACCCAACTTGAATTTCGGCATCTTGTCCTTTGGCTGAAAGAAACACCACTGGAATATCTTTCAGTGAAGTATCTGCTTTCATAGCGCGGCAAGCATCGTAGCCAGTCATTTTGGGCATACGCACATCCATCATGATTAAGTCGGGAATCAGTTCTTTTGCTTTGTGCAGGGCTTCTTCGCCATTGTTGGTGGTGGTCACTTCGTGACCAGCAAACCTTAACGTGAAAGCCACAAGTTCACGAATATCGGGTTCATCTTCTGCAATTAAGATTCTTGCCATTTAATCTCCATTTTTCTCGATGGGCAAAGTGAAAGAGAATGTGCTACCTTCTCCAGGGATGCCCGTGCTTTGCATCCATAGTTTGCCTTTGTGCATTTCAATCAATTGACGAACAATTGGCAAGCCTAAACCTGTTCCGGGCGTTGCCAATACAAGAGGATGTTCGCCTCTGTAAAACCGTTCAAAGAGGCGGGTTTGGTCTTCTGGCTTAATGCCAATGCCGTTATCACTTACATCTACTTGTAATTCTCCGTTTTGTTGATGAATGTTGACATGAATCGTTCCATTCTCTGGTGTGTAGTTATAAGCATTGTTTACAAGGTTGCTCAAAATTTGACGCACGCGGTCTTTATCTCCAACAACGGGTGGTAAATTTTTAGGTGCATCTACCGAGAGTGCCATTGGTTTATTTTCAGTTTGTGAGCGACGCAAAGTTTCGGTCACTACTTCTTCTGCAATTTCATATAAATTGACGGCGCGCGAGTTCAAAGTGACACGCCCTGATTCAATACGAGAAATATCTAACAAATCATTTACTAAAATATTCAAACGTTCAATATTGTTACGAACAACAACCAAAAAGTGCATTTGATTTTCATTCAAAGCACCAGCCGCACCCATCGTTAAAATATCTACATAGCCTTTGATAGCCGTCATCGGTGTTCGCAATTCATGGCTAACTGTGGCAACAAATTCAGATTTCAAACGGTCAACTTCTACTTCGCGGGTAATATCACGGAAGATAGACACTGTACCTAGAAAATCATTTTGTAAAATCACTGGCGCAAGGTGAACGAGGATAATCCGACCATTTTCTAAAGTAAGTTGTTCGGCATACATTTCGCCTTGTTGATAAGAAGATGGATCAGATGACCAACGTGCAATGGTTTCTGTCCATGCGCCTGCTAAGCCTGCAAATGAATCTAATGAACTGCCGAGCAAACGTGCTTCTTCTACGCCTAAAATTTTCACTGATGATGTGTTCACGAATGTAATCCGATTATCAGGACCTGTTACCAACACGCCATCCGCAACTGCTTCAAGAATGGCTTGTGAGCGGCTGGCTTCTACTTGTTCTTTACGAAGCATTGAGCCGAGGCGTTCTGCTTGGTCACGAATCAATTCATATAAGTTTGCGTTGTTAATTGCCACCGAAACTTGCGTGGCAATTGCTTTCACCAAGTTCAACATTTCGGTATTGAAGAAATTCACCTGACGGTGAAATACCATCAATACGCCGATGGCATCTTCACCAACTAACATGGGTACAACAATTGCGCTTCTATGGTCTTGACCAGAAGCATCGCTTCGCACCCAGCGGGAATCTTGATACAAATCCTCAACCAAAACTGCATCCCGATGCTTAACCACCCAACCTGCCAACCCTTCTCCAATTTTCAAAGTAAAGGAGCGTGCGCTTGGGCTTACACGGTCAGATAAATACCCATACCCTGCACGATAATGCAATAAATTATCTTCGGGGTTCACGAGCAAAATCGTACCTTGTTCTGCACCGAGTGTGTCATTTAGCAATGACAATGTACGATTCAACGTTCGGTCTAAATCTAAACTTGAAGAGACTTCGGTAAGAATACGAAGCAATGTATCTGTATTTTGTTTTTCTTGATTCAATTGCGCCGTACGTTCTTCTACGCGGGCTTCTTGTTCAGCGGCGAGTTTTTGAGTCTCGGCAAATAGTTTTCCATTTTGGATAGCAACAATGGCTTGGTTTGCCAATGTACCAAGAATTTGCATATCTTCTTCACTGTACATATCTGGTAAATAGCTTTGAGCAGAGAGCATACCGAGTGTTTTACCACCTAAACTCATTGGCACCGCCACAATAGACAGTACTTGTTTCTCTTCATCACCAAAATGAGACGAGTCGGATGAAACAGTAGGAGATACACTTGAAATTAATTGAGGTTCACCTGTGAGGATAATTTCACTACTCATACCTTTACCAAACGGCACAGGTTCACCAAAGTAGCGTTTTCCACGTTCATACAAATAAACGGGGTTAATTTGGTTGTTGTCTTCATCATGCAAAGTAATGACGAACGTATCCAAAGGCATGAGGCGTTCTGCGGCTTTATGCACAGAATGATAAATTTCTTCAGCATCTAAACTAGTGCTGACCAATGAACTGGTTTCATTAAGTACTGCAAAACGTTCAGCAGTCCGTACAGAGGATTGATACAAACGTGCATTCTCAAGTGCAATAGTGGCTTGGTTGGTAATTGTGCGAGCGATTTCTAATTCGTTTACCCCAAAGCGCACATCACCAACCATTTGAACAAAAAGCAGAGCAGTCAAATGCTGGCTTGGGGCAAGTGGCAAGATTAATAAAGCCGTGGCATGGTCGCCGAACATATCAATAATTGAATGTAAATCAGGTTCGTTACGCACGTCATCAGTGTTAAAAATACCTAACGACTCGCGCAGACGGCTAAATATGGGAGCATCTGGAAGGACGCGCGGCAATTTGGCGCGAATTCGAGGCGTGGCAATTTTCCAAAGTGCTTGCCCTCGCTCAAAGGTCACAACAGAGACGCGTTTGGCGTTCAAGCCTTTATATAATTCTTCAGCAGTTAAATTCAAAATTTGGTCTGTATCCAAAGAACGAGTTAAAGCCGAAGTAAAACGGTTTAATGTGGTGAGGCGTTGTGAGCGTTGGTCGAGTTCGGTGGCGCGGCTAACGCTATCTTCATACAAACGAGCATTATCTAAAGACACCGCCGATTGACTTGCAAAGGTCAAACCAACTTGCACTTGTTCACGTGTGAAATAATTGGCTTGCCATTTTTCCACTGCTAATACGCCCACCATCTCACCTTTTGAAACCAATGGAATCCCCAGCCATGATAAACGTGGCGTTTCAACAGGCGGGAAGCGCGGGTCTTCGCGTACATCTTTGATAAGAATCGGTTGCCCAGTTTGTCCCATTTCTTTGAACAATGCACTATCTGCCACAGCCACAGATAAACCAAGCCGTTGCTCAATATCTGAAAAGCCGCGCGTAGATGCCACTGTGAGGCGTTCTTTTTCACGCAACCAAAGCGTAGCAGTGTCATACGGCAGAATTGGGCGCAATTGGTCGAGGAGTGTATTGATTAATTGGTCACTGCTCAAGCTGGAGGTCAGTGCGGCAGAAGCGTCGTTGAGGGCTTGTAATTGTCCAGCGCGTTCTTGGGTATCACGCACGAGGCGCAAGTTATCCATTGATAAAGCAACTTGTTGCGCTAATGAAATGACTAAGGCTTCATCTTCATTACGAAATGCGCCCGTAGCATTGAAGTTATCCAACACCAATAAGCCGAGGTTTTGTTCATTGGCAACAATTGGAACAAGCAAAGAAGAAACGGGTAAGCGTCCACCAGTGGCTTGGCGGTAATAAGAAATATTTTCAGCAGATAAGTTGTAATCACGCGCAAAGTTAATTTCATCTACACGGCGGGCGCGTTTATTCATAAAGGCATTACCGGGCAAAGCCTCACCCAACCGATAATTAATTTTCAACATGCTTTCATTATCGGCATAGCCTGAAACGGCGCGAGGTGTGAGCATTTCATTTTTCTGATTCCACACCAGCACTGCGCCTGCATGTGCAGTTTGGATGACTTTTCTAGCACTATCTAACAATGATTTGACAATCGCATCTGATTCCATGCCTGAGAGTTGGCGACTGAAATCAAGCAGGAGATTCACCTCGTCTAATCTGCGGCGCGTTTGGTCAAGGTATTTGATGTTCTGCAGAATTAAAGAAGTTTGCTGTGAGATTTGTGAATATACTTGGCGGTCTTCATCAGTGAAGGACTGCATTGGCTCTGGGCTAGTGGCTAACATTGCTGCCGCAGGTTTATTCTCTACAATAACAGGCAAACAAATAACACCTTTAGCACGAAGCGAAGTGAGTAAAGCCGAATCGCGCCATTCATCATCTTCATCTAAATTTGGAATCAAAATGGAATGCCCGCTTTGTAACACAGCACGCAATGGGTTACGTTGACCAAACAACGCATCTATATTAATAGAACGCGGCGGGCTTCCTAAAATGTGAACCAAGCGTGGACCTTCGGCATGATTTTGTGCTATCAGCGCAACAGACATGCCCAATTGCGTTAACGTTTCGCGCCCTAAAGCCAATAGCGCGGAATTTTCATCCAATTGGCGGCTGACTGATTCAGTAATGGCTAAACCTGCCCGCACACGCTGGGCGCGACGGTCTAAATTATGTAATGAGATAGTTTGCTCTAAATCTTTGCGGAGCAAAATGGGTAAATCGTTTTTGGCAATGTCTAATAATTTTTGCTGGCGATTCAAAGCAGATGAAAGTGATTCCATCTTGGTGCGCAAATCATTTTGACGCAAGACATTGCTAATCAACAATGCCGCTTGCGAGGCAAATACTTCTACTGATTCAATCGTGGCAATATCAGGGCGAAGTCCATTAGATGGGTCATCCAAACTAATTAAGCCAACAATTTGACCTTCTGCATTTTCTAATGGCACAAGGAAAATATCTTCTGCATTCCATGAATTTGCAGTTTTGGCTTGTGGTGCGTTGACATCTAATGTCACTTTGTGCAAATCTGGTGGCATAACGGGTGTTTGGTCTGCAGGAATGAAATAAGAGCGGCTGGTCTTAAAGTCGGGGCGCATCAATTGCTGCAAACTGGCTAGTGGTTGCTTGCGCGAAAGCAATTCATTCAATGTTTCTTGCGGAAGCCCAACCCCAGTGACACGGCGCAATTGATTTGCATCTGCATCCAAAATACTTACCAACACCACGCGGAACGGTGTGGCATCACGAATGCCGCGTGCGATAATTTGCAAGGCTTGGTCTAATGGCTGGTCGTGACCTAAACCGTAACTGACATCTGTCAGGCGAACCAACGTCTCAGACCTGCGCCCAATTAATTCGCTACGTTGTTTTTCGGCTTGATAGCGTTGCGCATTGCTAATGGCAATGCCTGCTTGCACTGCTAACATTTGCATTAATTCAGCAGTATCAGCAGAGAAAAATTTCCCACGATTAGAATACACACTCATCAAACCAAGCACCTGCGAATGATGCACAATTGGCAAAATAATGCCAGAACGCGCACCTTCATAGGGAGGATAAATACCATCCTGAATAAAATCTGAAACAATGAATGGCGCGTTATCTTTAATAGCAGTCCGTTCGGCAGAGCTTAAGCCTGGGTGATGTTCTTGCCCAACAGAAAGTTGAACTTGCGGATTCGATGAATCACTGCCTGCTTTGAACAAAAGCACAGTCCCAGAATCAGCGTGAGCCAAACGCACGGCTTCACCATGAATCACTTGAAGCAGATGATTCAAATCTAACGAAACACCTAACTCTTTGTTGACGTGTGCAATCGCAGAGAGATTATCAACCCGCTTCCTTAACGTATCGTCAGTTTGCGAGAGCAAGTCAGCAGATTCAATCGCTGAGGCAATTTGACCCGCGGCTGTGGAGACAATTTGTAAATCAAACGGGTTAAATTGATTGACTTTACTACTGCCAATCATCAACTCACCAACACTGCGTTCACGCACAACCAGTGGCGCTACAATGGCTGATTCCATGCCAAGCGTGTTGTTCAAATTGCGATAAGCAGGTAACACTCTTCTATCGGTGCTAAGCCTGCCAGATAAAAATGGTTTTTTACTGCCTGAAACGCTGAGCCGATAATTGGGGTCATCTACGAAAATTTGCATGAAGGTATTGCTAATTTCTTCCGAAACGCCATAAGTGGATTCGCGGTTGAGGCTTAATACACCGCGCGCTTCATCTAATAAAAAGATGGCACCCATGTCGGCTTGGAAGAGACGAGCAATTTCTTGCATGGAATATTTAAGAATTTCATCTAATGTAGCAGAAGAAGATGAAAGGCTGGCAATGCGGCGCAGAGCATCGGCACGTAAGGCACGTGCGCGGGCTTGTTGTACTAACAAAACATTTTCAATAATTGCAGCGGCTTGATTGGCAACGATATTCATTAAGCGAATCTCTTCTTGATTAAAAGAAGAAGAGCCGCGGATATGATGACCAATTTGTAGATAACCGAGCATACGTCCCGAAGAAAGAAGCGGGATGAGTGCATTGTCTCTTAAACTGGCGGCAGTGGCTACATCGGCTAACCCTAAATTACGCCAGTTTTCATCTGTCATGGCGTTTTTTGTGATAACAGGTTGTTGGCTGGTGATAATTTTTTCTGCAGGGCTATCGGGGGCAATGCTGGCGCGATAAATTTCTACTACTTGGGTGGGCAATCCGTGAAATGGATTTTTTCCTTCGAGTGTGCGTTTATCTTCATCATACAAAAGAAAGCCGACAATTTCAGTTTTGAATAATGGCAAAATGCTTTCAACCAACCGCGTGAACATATCTTGCATATCACGCACAGAGCCGAGTGATTGATTGAGATTGGCAAGCCCAATTAATTCTGAACGGCGGCGTTGTTCATCTTCGTATAATTTTGCATTGCGAATGGCAACTGCGGCTTGACCTGAAATCAGCACAAGCAAATCCATATCATGTTGACCAAACGCGCCTGTACTTAGTTGACCCGCTTCAAGCGTGCCGACCAATTCGCCACCTGCTATTAATGGAATGCCTAAATAGGATTGTACTGAAATTAATTCACCGTTGATGAGTTCGGACTCTTGCACATTTTCAATCATCAAAGGCATTTGTTTTACGGCGACATGTTCGGTTAAACTGCCGAATTGGGATTTTGTTAATGAACCAGTAACGCCCAACCTGCCTGTGTTTAAGCGATTGCGATGTGGTGCAAGTGTTTTTCTATCTTCATCCCATATTTTTAATTCCAGCACATCCGAAGGCACAAGTTTGCCAACGTTATTGAGAATAGAGTTGACAGTTGTATTCAAATCTAAACTGGCGGCAATGCTTTGGCTAAACTCAGTAGCGATTTCTAAAATTTCGCTTGAGTCGCCATTGCCTTGTTCCGCAGTGGCGATACCTTCTTTACCACGCAAAGCCACCAACATAAGTGGATAAACACCGGGAATTTCATACGATGTAATTTCTACCAACCTGCCACTAATAGAAACTCTTTTTGAGTTTGGAGAAGCACATACATCTAAAAAGTCATCTGATGGGCGCACATATCTGGCGAGGCGTTCTAAGTCATACGGTTCGCTTTCGCGCAAACCAAAAAATGACCTAGCGCGATTGCTTAAATATTCCACACGCCCGCCGGGTTGGAGGATTAAAACTGCATCATTCGATTGTGTAGATTCGGGGAAAGTTGGAACTGCAATATTAGCCTGTGTCGCAGTTTGTGAGCGTAACATCATGCGCAATGCTACGAAAGTGATTGTAATTACAATTAGCCCTACAACAGGCACTAAGAGGCTAATATTATCCATGGCGCTAAAAACTCACTTGCTTAGGCAGTCGAAGCCGCCGCTGCATCCTGTCGACGGGCTTCTGCCGCAAGTTCAGTAATTTCACGAATATCAGCAAAACTATGTAGCTCGGGTGAAACCAAGCCCGCAGAAAACGTCATAAAACCCACCTTTTCAACGCCACCTTCTGCTTTGGGTGCTTGAATGAATCCTTGTTGGCGGTCTATAAAGTTATAGTGACTTTGCACTTCTTCAGCAAACCGCTGTTTGACTTTTTGCCGAATCAATGGAGCCGCTTCATTGGTTGTAATAATGATGAAGTTATCGCCTCCTGCGTGACCGATAAAGTCGCTGGCTGTGCCAAGTTCATCTACCACTTCACCGATTAACATCGCCGCGAAGCGAAGCACATCATCACCGGCTACAAATCCATACACATCTTTGAAGGCTTCAAAATTATTTACGCGCACATCAAGCAATGCCCAGCTTTTCTCGCGGATAATTTTTCGTAATTGTTCTTCAATTAAACGTCCCGCAGGTAAACCTGAACGCGGGTCTGTTAAACTTTCACGCTCGGCACGTCTTATCGCACCTTGCACACGGAGTTTTAATTCTTCAATATCAAACGGTTTGGTGATGTAATCATCTGCACCTAATTCCAAACCTTGTAACTTATCACTGCGTTCATCTTTTTGCGTCAAGAAAATCACAGGGATGTGACTGGTACGTGTGCTAGTACGTAATGTACGGCAAACTTCATAACCGTCAATATCCGGCAACATAATATCCAACACAATTAAATGCGGTAAGACCTGCTTTGTTTTTTCTAAAGCATCTCTTCCGCGATTCGCCACATCTACATCAAATTGTAAGCCCGAGAAATAAATCTTGAGCATGTTGGCGATATCAACATCATCTTCTACCACCAAAAGGCGAGCATTAGCCATGTAAGCCTCCTAGAACACGTCCTTTGCGTTTTGCATTTTTGCGAACAATTTCAATTTGTTCTTGTGTTACTTCTTTTTCAAAAGACCGAAAACCACTCATACGAAATCCATGCTTCTCTGCAATTGCAGTAATGTCTTGCACACGCTCCAATGTAATTTCTTTACCAACTGTATAATCTTCAAAACGACCTTCCAAAGCCAGAGCAATCGTCTCAGCCATGCAAGCATAGGCTTTACCTTGCGGAAAGCCGAAATTAAAATGAAAATTTACGGGACCTGGCACATCCACCATGCCACCGTCAATCACTAATATATCATCTCTCACCGCCGCCACCATTGCAGAAACATCGCGGGGGCGTGCCACATCACAGACTACACTGCCTGCCTGCAAATGTTCGGGGTAAATAATATCGTGGATAGAGCTTGTAACCGTCAAAATCAATTGTGCTTCCTTTAAGACATCCATTTTCGTGCTGATACATAACTCGCTTCTTGCATTGACCTTCAACCTGTCTCGCAGAACCTCAAGTTTTTTCTCATCCCGGGCGATGAGAAATGTCCGCGCGGCTTCACCAGCTATCAACTCCGCACAGACGCGCCCAATGGAGCCAGTGGCTCCCACGACCGCAACTGTCGCATCTTCCATTTTTATATCCATCACTTTTGCCGCATCTCGAATGGCTTGTACGGCAATCATTACCGTATATGAATCACCGGTAGTGACGGGTATCTCTAACTTATCAGCAATCGTTTTACCAGCATCACCAACGACTGATGTAAACGCGCCTAGCCCAAGAATATTTGCTCCAAGTTTCTCAGCCATGCGCCCAGTTTGAATAATTTTATTATAGACCGTGCGCTCAGGCAACTGCATCATGCGGCGTGGTGTGTAAGGACATGCAATAAACCAACCTTTGATTTGTTTGCCTGTAGCTTGCGATGTGATACCTTCTATTTCTGAAATGTACACCGGCGGGAAGAAGGTGGAGAAAAAGTCTATTTGTTTTTCGTTTAATACTTTTCCTAAAAACGGAAACTTACGACTGACATCTCGCTTGGGGTCGACGGGGTGTATGATGAAAGCGAAACTATCCATTTACCATGACTCCACCACCTGTGCTTTTTTGTGATAGGGAGTCTGGTGCAAGTGAGCCAACTTCCATTTATGGTGGTCACTCTGGTCAAACGTTATGTCACGGTCAATCACACGCCTTTCAGCAGAAGCCGCCAAAACCACATCTGATTCGATTGTGCGGGCTGGGTAAATAATCATGCCTGAACCAATTCGGCAGTTATGCCCCACACAACCTCCCAATACCGGGCGGTTTGAAATACTTAAATTTCCATTGCCATCACGCGCTCTTAACGGCGTAGGGATTAAGTTGTAATCTGTAAATGTAGAGCCTGCTCCGATAAATGTATTTCTGCCCACCACACACATTTGTAGACAAGTATTTTGCGCCACCATGCTGTTTTCCATCAATGTAGTCATAAACAATGCAGTTCTAAATGGAAGGAATGCGCCGTCGCCTACAACAGATAACATTAACTGCACATCTTGTGAAATATTGACGTTATTACCAATCACACAATTTTCAATCACAGCCCCAGCATTGATAGTGACGTTATCGCCAATAATGGTAGGACCATGAATCACAGCACTGGGGTCAATCACACAACCTTTGCCAACTTGAACAAGTTCAGAACATTCTAAAACTTGTCTGCCTTCATAAACTGCTTTACCTAAAATCTTAAGTTTGAATCCCAAATCTTCGTTAAGGCGTTTTTCAAATCTTGCGCCACGTCCAAATTGACCAAAGACCATATCCGCAATGAAAAGATGCACCCATGAATCAATGGCAATGAAAGATTTTAACGGCACTTGAAAAACCAAGTCACCGCTTTGGTCTGCCATATATGTCGGCACATGGTAATACCCAATCTCTTTTGCTTGTAAATCAATCACCAAAGGCTCTGCCCCCGCTACTGGACCATTCGGGTAATACCATAAATCCGCAAGGTATAAACTGCCTGCGGGTGTATAAGATGTAGAAAGTGGATAAGCATGTTCACGAAAAGCAGGGTCATCTGAACGGAATGCCGCCCGCACCGGGCGTTTGCGTTTGACTGCTTCTTTCATAAACTCGGTAATATATATTTCATCGAAATATATATTGTCGCGGTACATTATCGTCGGCTCGCGGACAGCAGGCATTCTTTCGCCTTTTTTTAATTCGATTTCGCGTGTGGTGTAGGGAGCCAACAAGTTACGTTGGTGTAACCAAAGCGGCTTATTTTGAATCCGCAAGTCACGCGCAAGTTCGCAAAAAGGCATAATTTGAGTATTTGCGTTCAGAATCGCTTTAAGCATATAGAGGGATTATAAATCAAAGACGTGCTTATTCAAAAAACAAAAAAGATAGGTTAGGAAAGTGGGTTTTTATCTATCTCAATCGTACAAGCGCTGGCACCTTGTGCAATACAAGCAGTTTCTTCTACATTAAATACCTTGCCTCCACTTACCCAATACAAGGCTTCTTGCAATAACCCCACCGCTAAGTGACAAATCGGCTCATCGGCAGTTCTGCCCCAACATAAAGGGCATCTTTCAATGTGCCAAAATATTTTTTCCTCAGTTTCTTCGAGGCGCACTTTTTGGTCGGTATGTTTGTTGAAGAGGTCTGCAAAAGATTTCGCACCAACTCGCAACTTCGTCTGAAGCGGAAGCAAACGAAACGCCATTTCAGTAATCCCCATCAACGAGCCGTATTCTTTTAATCCATATTTGAAACATGCCCGCCCAGCACGTAATGCCAAACCTCTTCCGCCACGTGGACCAAATTGCTGTTCTAACGATTGATGAATTTGACTGACCGCCTCAAACCCAAACGTTTTATCTGCTGTGGCAGGCGGAAGATTTTGACTCAGGTCAGCAAGCCCGCCCAAATCAAGAATTGAAGCGACGCCACTTTTGCCAATTACTTCTTCTAACCCCAAAAGCATCGTCTTACCCATCTTTTGAGGGTAAAAGAAAGAATCATTGCTCATTGGGTTTTGAAAAATCTTCGTCGAGGAATTTTTTTAGTGTTTGGCTAAATTCATTCGGCATTTCCAACATCGGAAAATGCCCTGCCGTTGGAAAACGTTCAATCGTTACGTTCGGAATCCCTTTTTGCATCGGTTGCCATTGCATCGGGTGAACGATTAAATCTTTGTCGCCATAAATACCCATCGCTGGTACTTTAATCATCGGCAACATTGGAGTTAAATCTGTGCGCCTCAATGATGCAATAGAAAGCAAGAATGATTCGACTGTAGTGCGGGATAAGTCTCTATCCATCATGGCAGGGAAGCGCGGGTCACTACAAATGATGCGGGCATAATATTTCATAAACAAACGAAATGGGGTCATCATGTTGAACAACATGAATGCAATCGGACGAAGCCCTGCAAGTTTTAATAACGGCGCAAGTGATGAACCCACCATTGGCGAACCTACTACTACAACTTTACTAACACGTTCGGGGTATTGAATTGCAACAGACAAACTCACTGTTCCGCCCATGCTGTGCCCCACCAATGGCGCATGGACAATGCCCAATTGCTCCATGAATTGATTGACTAAACTTACAAAATCTGAAACGGCATAGGTCTCGCGCTTTTTACCAGATTCACCAAACCCCCAAAAATCCATAGCATAGGTACGATAAAAACCGCCGAGGTATCCCATTGTCTCTTGCCATAACCCCCATGAACCTAACCAGCCATGCAACAAAATAACGGGACGACCTCGCCCGTAGACTTCGTAATGAACTATTCCTTGGTCAGTAGTAATTGAAGACACAGCGACAAATCAACCAGCCCCTTACTTATTAGAGTCCATGTTTTCGAGTACGCCAGTTAACAATTCAATCAACACATTTTTGACAGTGTTTTTATCTGTGGCGATGCAAGGTAACATTTTTGTAGATTTATCTAAACGTAAGGCATGACGCATATCTTCCAATTCCCAGGCATCTTCCATATCTTGTTTATTGGCGGCAACCACAAACGGAGTAGGCGCATACGCGCGGAATGTTTCAAGAATAGAACGTGCTTCACGGAACGTCTCTGGGCGGGTGCTGTCAACTAAAACAATAAAGCCTAACATAC
>JAEURH010000070.1 GCA_016789365.1 Anaerolineales bacterium | reverse complement strand
AACCCCCTAATAACAAGGAGATTGCTTCGCCACAAAGAGCAAGACCAATCAGACTATTTAGACCAACAGACCTTATGACCAAACGCAACGTCTCCATCTACCTAACAATCATCTTCTCGCTACTGACCTTAGTCACACTCTACTATACCGCCTCATTCCTTGACCGTGAGCCTGATACTGCTTCCTTCAACAGCCAGCGCGCCTATGCCGATGTGATAACCCAAGTGGCTATGGGGAGTAGGAGTTCGGGGTCCAGCGGGCATGTCCAAATCCGCGAGTGGATGCGTGCCGAATTACAGTCAGCAGGTTGGGTGGTAGAGATTCATCAAACCGAAAGATTAGGTCAACCGATATATAACGTCATCGCAAAACGAAATGATGAACCTCCGCAAATCATCTTAGGTGCACATTACGATACCCGTTTGTATGCAGATAATGACCCTGATGTTAATAATCATGTTTTACCTGTGCCAGGCGCAAATGATGGCGCATCGGGTGTAGCAGTATTGCTTGAACTTGCGCGTACTTTGCCAAAAGATATAGTGCCAACTTGGTTAGTATTCTTTGATGCCGAAGACAACGGGCGGATTGATGGCTGGGATTGGATTCTCGGCTCGCGTGCCTTTGTGGAAGAAATAGATGTGAACCCGCAAGCAGTTGTGATTGTAGATATGATTGGCGACGCAGATTTGAATATTCATTTAGAAAAGAATTCAGATGCAGAACTTCGGGCTGAAATCTGGAATACTGCCGATGAGTTAGGATATGGCAATGTCTTTATCAATTCAGAAAAATATGCCATCCTTGATGACCACACACCCTTCTTAGAAAAAGGCATCCCCGCTGTTGACATCATTGATTTTGATTATGAATACTGGCACACGATTGAAGATACACCAGATAAAGTCTCTGCCGAAAGCCTGCTCGCCGTCGGCGATACCCTTTGGCATTGGGTGGTGAAACGCTCACTGATAACTGATAACTGAATACTACCTTCTAACTTCTGCTTACTGCCTTCCGCCTACTGCTCTCTACTCTCTCTTTTCTTAAAACTAAAATAGGCTTACACTTAAACCAATGGCTGTCCAAGCATCACTGCAAAAAATCCGAGGTCTATGGGTCGAACGTATCTCGCGCGAATTGGCGAGCGGCGAAGGCGTGCGCGCTGGTTTCACAGAACAACTTGAACGCTTCTGTGAACTACTCGAACAAACCATCGTCACAGGCGATACTGCGTGGCTAGACTCCATTTTATATGATTGGGGACACGCTCCCACTGAAACGAATCTAGAACAAGCCGATTATTACGCCTCATTCGTTATCAACCGCATGATTGCGCTAGTGATTGAGATAGCACGCCAGAAGTTGAAGCAAAAAGAGGCATTGGAATTGCTTGGCGCGGTTATCCCCATTCTCACACACAGCTTGAGCGTCGTCATCCGCTACGAAATGGAAACGCGCGTGGCACACATCTCAACAGAATTAGGCAAGACACAAGAGAAGTTACAGCAACTAGACCAGAACAAATCCAAGTTTATCTCGGTCGCCGCCCATGAACTCAAAACACCGCTGACCTTGATTGAGGGCTATACATCGATGATGACAGATTTTGTGCAAGGTGCTGAACAAAATCAGATGAAGAGTTATCTCGGTGGTGTGAACACAGGTATTCTGCGCCTACGCCAAATCATTGACGATATGATTGATGTCTCATTGATTGATAATAATTTACTTACGCTAAATAACCAGCCAATATTTATCGGCTCATTGTTAGGCTTGCTTGAAAATGAATTCCGCAAAATCGCAGAGGATAGAAAGCAAACTTTAATCCTCAAAGAGTTTGAAGGCAAGGACTTAATGATTTACGGTGACTCAGGCAGGTTGCATCAAGCCTTATATAACATCCTTGCGAATGCTATCAAATTCACACCTGATAATGGCACCATTACTATTGATGGGCGTTTACTGCCTGGCTTTGTTGAAATCACCTTTACAGATACCGGCATCGGCATCTCAACTGAAAATCAAGGGCTGATATTTGATAAGTTTGGTCAGCTCGGCAGAACTGACTTACACTCTAGTGGAAAAACCAAATTCAAAGGTGGCGGACCAGGTCTTGGGCTTTCCATCTCAAAAGGCATTATCGAAGCGCATGGTGGTACTATTTGGGTTGAATCAGAAGGCTATGACGAAGTAAAATTACCCGGCTCTACCTTCCATGTCTTATTACCTACTCGCACCGAACCGACAGACCCAGTAATGACCAAGTTCTTTGGTCAATTTGAACAAAACAACAAGCAAACAGAAACGGAACCTAGTGGCAAAGAAAATACCCCAACCGACAACCCCTCCGCGTGAACGTGCATTTCTCGTCGGCGTTGAAATTCATAACCAACACAAACATTTATCGCTTGAAGATTCACTAACAGAGTTGGCTTTACTCGCCGATACTGCTGGTGTAGATGTAGTGGGCGAACTTACTCAAAAACTCAGTCACCCACATGTTGAAACGTATATTGGTCCAGGCAAAGTAGCTGAACTAAAAGCACTTGCAGAGGAAACACTTTCAGAAGTTGTCATCTTTGATGATGAACTCATGCCACGTCACCAACGCGAATTGGAAAAAGCACTCGGCATCAACATCCGCGTGATAGATAGAACCGCATTAATTCTTGATATCTTTGCTCAACATGCCCACACCAAAGAAGGTATGTTGCAAGTGGAACTCGCGCAATATGAATATAACCTTCCACGCCTCACACGCGCATGGACGCATCTTGAACGTCAGGCAGGTGGTGGCGGCGGACGAGCGGGGTCAACTGGTGGAGTTGGTTTACGTGGTCCCGGTGAAACTCAGCTCGAAGTTGACCGCCGCGACATTCGCAGACGCATTGCTCACATCAAAAAAGAATTGGATAAAGTAGAAGCCTATCGTTATCGAAACCGCTCTCAACGCAAGCGCTCTCGCATTCCAACAGTGGCATTGGTTGGTTATACCAATGCAGGCAAATCTACATTATTGAATCGCTTATCCAAGTCTGATGTGTACGCCGCAGACCAGTTATTCGCAACCTTAGACCCAACCACTCGGCGCGTGCAACTGCCCGGTGATAACATCGCCTTGTTTACAGATACAGTCGGTTTCATTCAAAAATTACCAACAACATTAATCGCCGCTTTTCATGCCACACTAGAAGAAATCGCCGAAGCAGATTTACTCTTGCACGTCGTTGACATTTCACATCCCAACGCCTTAGGTCAGTTTGAAGCGGTGCAAGAAACACTCGAAGAAATCGGCGCGAGTCATATCCCGATGATTACCGCGCTCAACAAAGCAGACCGACTCAAAAACCCTGAAAATGCAAAACGCATCTTGCAAGATTTTGAAAAGTCAGTTGCCATATCCGCCGCAAAAGGCACAGGCATTCCTGATTTACTTCATCTTGTGCAAGAAGAATTATTTGAAGCCTACAGCCCAATTCATGTGAAGTTGCCATATAAAGAAGGAGCATTGATTTCGCTCTTTCACGAACTCGGACAAGTAGAACGCATCGAACACGGACGTGGCGGCGTAGTCATGCAAGGACGCATTCCCGGTCGCTTGTTAGCACAGTTTTCGTCATGGCAAGTAAAATCCAATGGTCACACTCCCCTTGAAATTGAAGAGGAAGATGTAGAAGAAATATAAAAGGAATCAGCATGTCTAAACTATTAGATAAACTTTCAGAATATCTTGCCCATCGCAAAGGCTTACTTCCTATCATTGGAATTTTATTCATCATTGTTAACTTAGCGATTCAATTTATTTTTCCATTCACCCCGCTAGCATTTAGCAATATCTTTTTGCATATCGGATTAATCATCGCTATCTTCGGTCTCATGCTGGCTTGGGCTTTATAACGCTTAGCCACAGAGCGCACAGAGGTCACTGAGTTTTTAAATCTTTTCTCAAAGGTCTCTGTGAACTCTGTGGCTAAATTTTTTAATCATGCCATCTCAACTTACAGGCAAAACATTTCTCAATCAATACCGCGTTGAAGAATTGATTGCATCCACGCCACTGGGGGAATTGCATCGCGCTGTTGACGAACGCACCAATCAATCATTTGCACTTACATTGCTTCCGAAAGAAATTTCTGATGATATTGAAGCGATTAAAGAGTTAGAAGCCAAGTCTAAAAAATTACAATCAATTCAACACCCAAACCTTGCCAAATATTTTGGTTTATACCAAACACCCACGCTGGCGTTTTTTCTCGAAGAATGGGTTGATGGACCCTCACTCAAAGACATCTTAAATCAAAACGTTCTTTCAGCAGAAGAAGCAATCATTTATATAAAATCTTTATGCAACGCGTTAGAAGCATTGCATAAACAAAATTTTTTGCATCTTAACTTCGCGCTTGAACTTATCAAAATTAATCAACGTGGCGAAATCAAATTAACTGGTATTGCAAATGCAACGCCACTCAATCAAAAAGCAAGCCGCAAATTAAACACGCAACCGCTTTTATATACTTCTCCCGAAGAATTCAACGAAAAAAATCTCACCACTGCATCCGATGTGTATTCGCTTGCAGTCATTCTTTATCAGCTAGTAACCAGCAAATGGGTAAACAGCAAACAGCCTCCAAAGTCGAATGAAGCGATTCGTAAAACACACCTTGAGTCAAATCCACCGAGTCCAATCTCATTAAACAAAAATATCCCAGACCATTTTTCAAGAATGATTTTGTGGGCATTGCGAAAAAAACCTGATGAGCGACTCAAAAACACAACCGAATTGCTTTCATCACTGGCGTTATCTCTAAAATTATCTGTAGATGAAATTCCGCTTCGCATTTCGGGGACATCTGCTCCTGTGACCTCAGCC
Organism: Anaerolineales bacterium; assembly: GCA_016789365.1. Lineage (GTDB taxonomy): Bacteria > Chloroflexota > Anaerolineae > Anaerolineales > Villigracilaceae > Villigracilis. The sequence goes on along the minus strand of JAEURH010000070.1, from coordinate 14,985 downwards.
GTTCTTTTATCTTGGAAATTTCTTCCGCCACCCAAAGCCAGCCTCATCAGCGACACGATTCCATTGGAAGATAGACTCGCAAATATTTCAACATCTGCGCCAAAAAAGAAAAAACAAAACGCTACACCTATTTTCTTTTTATTGTTGATTGCTGGAATCATTTCATTATTTTTTTTCATTCGCCCAGCAGAGCCAGTTGTTTCAACATTACCAACGATTACGCCTTTTGTTCCAAACATCACCCCGCCACCAACTGACACGCCTTTACCCAGACCCACCAAAGAATTTGGCGGGCAAATTGTTTTCACTTGCACACGCGGAAATTACAACCAAATTTGCATGGTAAACCGAGACGGAAGCGGCTACGCACAATTAACCGACATGGATGCCAGCAACTACTACGGGACATTCACACCTGATGGCTCGGCTTTGCTTTTCGCCTCAAACCGCAATGGCGCATTTGATTTTTATCTTTTGGTTTTTGCACAACAAGAAATTTTACAAATCACGAATCGAATTGGCAATGTGATTTCGCCAGACTACTCCCCCGATGGCAGACAAATTGTCTTTGCCAACAAAGTCGGCGATAACCCCACAGCGATTTGGATGGTGAATGCGGATGGATTAAATCCGCGCCTTGTTTATACGGGCATAAGAGATATTGTTGCGGTGGCATGGTCTCCAAATGGAGAAAAGATTGCTTATGCCATGTCCAGCGGGATTCCGCAAGAATATGAAATTTATACAATGGATGTGAATGGCAGAAATCATCTCAAAATATCGCAAGGTTTGTTGGGAATCGGCGGCAGTGTGGATTGGTCTTTGGATAGTCAGCATGTTTTGATTCACGCGGGTCCGTTTGGGAATAAAGATATTTTCAAAATTGAAGCGGCGACAGGAAATTTTACTCAACTTACAAATGGCGGAAACAACGCAGGTGCATCGTATTCACCTGATGGAAATTATATTGTCTTCAATTCGCTGAGAAATAACGACCAAGCTGATTTATACATCATGCGGGCAGATGGAACGAATCAAGTACAGTTAACGAATCACCCCGAACCTGATTGGGGTGCGCGGTGGGTTGATTAAAGAGAGAATTAGAGGATTAATAGAAAAAATGGGGGTAAACAAAAACTTCAAATCACAGAACCAACTTGAAACAAGTTTGAAGCGATAACGATTTTGAATTGCACATCCTAAAATATCATTTTTTTAACTTGCAGGGGATTTTTTTATAACAAATCGTTATGTTTTGGGGCAAAACCTGCGCGGTTAAAACCCTTTACATGCAAAATATTTAATGTATCATTCTCTTATCAATGGCGTTTTTCGCGGCTCGTCCACCGCGGGAGGCGCTGTTCATCTTTAACTGAAGAAAGGGTGCGTCGCGCTTGTAAGTTATACGTTTTATTCAATTGTTAAAGCGCGACGCACTTTTATCAGTCAAAATTAATCTAATAAGCGAAAGGAAGTTTTATGAATGTCCGAGCAACCAAGTTCCTATCTTTCCTCTAAGTTAGAGGGCCGCCTGAAAGCCGATAAAAGCGGAAACAGTATTTTTGCAATTGAACCCATTAAAAAAGGTGAATTGATTGCAGTTTTCGGCGGAGTTGTTTATGAGTGGGAAGATTTTATTCATTTGCCTGAGCGTGAAAAAATGTTGTGCATTCAAGTAGAAGACCGTCACTTCTTGGTGCCACGCCCCATCAGCGAAGGCGATTATGTAAATCACTCGTGCAATCCGAATGCAGGTCTTTCGGGCCAGATTGGACTCGTTGCAATGCGAGACATCAAAATCGGCGAGGAAGTTTGTTTTGATTACGCCATGAGCGATACAATGGCATACGATGAATTTGAATGTTTATGTGGTGCAGTCACTTGTCGTGGCAAAGTCGGTGGCAATGATTGGCAAAGACCAGAATTGCAAAAACGCTATGCTGGTTTTTTTGCTCCGCATGTGCAAAGAAAAATTGATGCAATGAAGGCTGAACGAAAAGCCTTTGAACGCGCCATGCGCGCGGCGGCAAAAACGCAAAAGTATGTAACACAACCTACCATGTCGCCAAATAAGTAATAAAAAAATCATTAATCGCCCCGCAGGTTGATTTTGAAGATTTAATATTTTCGAAAAACCTAGCGGGGCGTTTTTATTTTAACCAAAACTCGCACCTTCCCAAAATTTCAAATTCAGAGGTAAAATTATATATAATATATAATCCACAAACAAGGAGCGAGAATGTCCGTTTTCACACCGGGTCGTCGTTACCAACCACCTTTCATGCCGTTCAAGCGTCAGCCGTTCAAAAAGCGTCTGTTAGCAAAAATTGAACTCGCAGTCAAAGGTCCACTCTTTGGTTGCCGCATGTGTGGAAACTGCCTACTCGCCGAAACCGCCCTCATCTGCCCGATGGAATGCCCAAAGGGATTACGCAACGGTCCATGTGGCGGCTCAACTCCTGAAAAATGTTATGTAGATGAATCCCGCCCGTGCATTTGGTACAAAATTTATGAACGCTCTTTCCAGTTAGGGCGTGAAGCCTTATTGCTTGAAGTTCTCCCACCAATGGATTGGGAAAAAGCAGGCAATGATTCGTGGGGTGGAATTATAGATAATGCCAAGCAAATCGGTGTGCGCACAATTATTTCGCGTCTCGCTTCGGGGAAGCCTGATTCTATTTCATCAACTATGGATTCTATCTTACGCCCAGTCCGCCAACCCGAATGGTGGCAAGGCGATTCTGAATATCATGCCCCAAAATATACCGAACCCGTTTCCGAATTAGAAAAAAGACTCAAAGCAGGCGAATTTGTCGTCACTGCTGAAATTTCCCCTCCCCTTTCTGTCAATACCGATAAACTGCATAAAAATATTAACTTATTAAAAAATTATGCTACCGCATTAAATTTTACAGACAATGCTTCAGCCGTACCAAGAATGTCATCCGTTGCTTGTTCCAAAATTGCCATTGACCTCGGCGCAGAGCCTGTCATGCAAATCAGTGCCAGAGAAAAAACACGCGTGGGTTTGCAATCAGATGTAATTGGTGCATCCGCTTTAGGTGTTCGTAATTTCTTATGCCTCACAGGTGATAGCATGATGATGTCGCCTGGTCCCAAAGGGCGCATGGATGTTGTGGATATAGACTCAATTCAAATGTTGTGGATTCTGCGTCGATTAAGAGATGAAGCGAAATATCTCGATGGCAGAGAAATTAAAAACCCGCCACAATATTTTCTTGGCGCGGCGGCGACTCCGTTTGCATCCAATATGAAATTTCAGGCTTTGCGCGAACAAAAGAAAGTTAATGCTGGTGCGCAATTCTTCCAAACCAATGTGGTTTTCGATGCGGATGACTTAGATAACTGGTTGAATGAAATTGCCAAACGTGAAATTTTAGATAAAGTGTATATTTTGATTGGTATTTCGCCCATCCGCAGTTTCAAAATGGCAAAATACATGCGCGATAAAATTCCAGGTATTTTTGTGCCTGATGTTGTAATGAAAAGAATGGAAATTGCCGACCAAAAAGGCAACGCCGAAGAAGAAGGCATTCAAATTGCTTTGGAGTTAATTGAAAAGATAAAAACTAAACAAGGCGTAAACGGCGTTCACATTATGGCAGTAGGCTGGGAAGAAGCCGTGCCGAGGATTGTGGAAGAAGCGAGTTTACAAAATCATCAAGCAATAATGAGATAGTAAAAAGGTTAAATCAAACACAGAAAATAAAAAATTGACAAAAATACCGCTACAATTAAGGGAAGGATATTTACATGCAAAAATTTGTCATCTTCATATTGATTGCTCTTACTTTATCAAGTTGTAAAGCAGAAATTACGCCTTACCCTACCCCAACAAATTTTGATGAATATGCAAACGCCGCAACTCAAATTGCTGTTCTAACTTCCACTACTGCTACAGCAGACGTACAACCCGAACATTCTGAAGAAATATTGGATGAAGGAAAATCAAATATTGTCTTTCGGGATGATTTTGATGCACAATTAAAATTAGGCTGGGAATGGGTTAATGAAAAAAAAGAAAACTGGAGTTTAGCCACAAAGCCTGGCTTTTTGCAAATCAATGTAGCCAATGGGTATTTTAATTTAAAAAATGCTAGCAACGTTTTACTATATAACGCTCCGCAAGGAGATTTTATTTTGGAAACCAGCATCGTGTTTGATGCTCAGCAAAGCGAGCAGTTTGCTGGGTTGATTGTGCTTGAATCGAGCGAGAATTATGCCCAGACTGGAATTGGTTTTTGCCCAGTTGTAGTTGGGTGTGTGGGGCGTGGTATATATTTAGATATTTACCAAAATGCAAAATTAAGTTTGCCGCGCAATTCAATGGCTTATCCTGAGAATGTTTTATTTATTCAATGGGTGCTTGTGGATGGCACCATGACTGTATTTACCAGCAAGGATAATTATTCTTGGTTCAAAGCGTTTCAAAAATCATTAAATTTTGAGGTGAATCAAGTAGGTTTAATTGCGGCACAAAATACGAGCGAAGAGTTAGCCTCAGCGGCGTTTGATTATTTTGAAATCCGCCAGATTACACCATAAATTGCGTATGAAAATATGGTACTTTGAAATATGTGTTTGCACAGCCTGCAATTTGCGCTTTCCGCGTGAGCAAAATCAGTCGGCGGGGTCACGTTGCCCGCACTGTTTGGGAGAAGTGGAGGTCGTTTTTCAAAAAACAATTCGGGGTGAGTCTATGAGGCGCGATAAGTCATCTAGTCAGCAAAAGGTTGGGCGACGTGCAGTTTTATTAGATAACATCCGTTCGGCATGGAATGTTGGTTCTATTTTTCGTAGTGCCGATGGCTTCGGTTTTGAGCATGTGTATTTGTGCGGTATCACACCCACCCCTGAGAATGAGGCGGTGAAGAAAACCTCTTTAGGTGCGGAAGATTCGATTCCATGGTCGTATCATAAAAACTCGGTCGAACTCGTTCAAAATTTAAAATCAGATGCTTGGAAAGTGTATGCTTTAGAGGAAGATAAAAGGGCTATTGAAATTGGTAAACAAGTTTTACTGAATACTGAAAGCTGTTTATTCATTCTCGGCAATGAAGTGATAGGGGTAGATGAAGAATTACTTTCATTGTGCAATGAAGTTTTTTATATTCCAATGCAAGGTGAGAAACGCTCTTTAAATGTAGCAATTGCGTTTAGCGTAGCGGCTTTTGCGCTAGGGCAAAATCGTTAACAAAACTTCAAACCATTTTTGAGCAATCACATCATATCCGTTTGCATTAGGGTGGTTGTCATCGTCGTATAAAGTAGCGCTGTTGGTAAAAATGTCAGTATTATAAAAATCAACGGTGAGTGCGCCATATTGGTCTGCTTTTTGTGTAATAACTTCGTTATAGCGAACTACTTGTATCGCCATTCGATTGAGTTCATCGGGTGTGATTTCAACAAAGGCTTGCCCTGCGAGTGCAATAGGGCGCTTGGATTGGTCGTCGAGTAAAGCAATGATAACTTCTGCGCCTGCGTTTCTTAGTTCTGAAAGAATAGTATCAATGTTTTCTGAAAAATGCGCAAGTTCCTGTGTTTCTTGTTCATCGCCAACATCGCCGCCAAATTCGTACAAATACCATAAATCATTACTGCCAATCCATACAAGTACAACTACGCCCTGCCCTTGTGATTTAGCAATTGCAACCTCATCTACAGCGCGTGGCAGTTGACCCAATAAGCCCTGGTCGCCATCAATTAAAGCGTTACTATTCCAACCGGAACGCCCAAAATTTGTTATTGTTGAACCTACTCGAATTTCGTTAACAAGTGCAAGCAAACGTCCAGGGTAGCCTCGTCCGCTTTCGTCACCATCTCCTTCAGTTAAACTGTCGCCAATAGCAATCATGCTGATAGGTCCAGGCGGAAGCGGTGCGGCAGGTGGAAATTTAATCGGCTCAGGAGTGGCTGTTGCTTGGGTGATAGGATTTGATGCGGGTGATTCTGTGGAAGTAGGTGCAGAAAAATCAGCGGGGGGAATAGGTGTAAAGTCGCTAGGAATCTCTTGTGTGCAAGCGACAAGCAAAATAGATAAAATGATTAATGTATGCTTCATAAAGCCTCCGTATGCTTTTTCAATTTTACACGATTGCAACTTTTTGATTTTTTTTCCGTATATTTTGCCATAATAAGGAGATATAAAAATGAACGTACAAAGACAACCTTTACGCAGGTCGAAGCGCAACCGCATTATCGCTGGTGTATGTGGCGGGCTTGGTGAATTTTTCGGCATCAACCCATTTTGGTTTCGCTTGGCAATGTTCATCGCATTTATCCCGGGCGGTGTGCCAGGTGTGTTAATATATTTGATTGCGATGATTATGATTCCAAATGAGTAAAGTGCTAGTTAGTTAGTTAGTTAGTTAGTTAAGGTGACAGTCACTTTATGAAGTGACTGTCACCTTTTGTTTATGTAGTTATGGCGCCATAACAGTAGGGAAAACTGTCATATCCATAGCGGGGTCAAGTTCAACGGCATCTTCTGGTACCCAGCATGGTGAACCAAAATATGGGTTTTCAATCACATACCACCCCGGCGCACTGCCAATACCCATTAACCATACCCTTTCACCAGAAAGCAGGTTGCTAGTGAGCGTATACTTTTCGCCAGGACCTGTGCGACATTCTACATTTCTGATGATGGTAATAATATCAATCGTTGGGTCTTTGGTAGGTTCTGGGATAGGTGTTTCGGTCGGCACAGGTGTATCAGTTACAGGAACAGGCGTAGGCGATGCCGCTAATGCAGTTTGTGTTTGCATAAGAGATGCCATTTCGATTGCTAATGTGCTAACCACATCCACTGTCGGAACAGCAGGTGTTTGTGGTGCACAAGCCATTAATGTGATGGTAAATCCAGTTATGATGTAAAAAAGGATTTTGTTTTTCATTTTATCTCCAGCAATTGGGGGGATAAGTGCATTATACCGAAATCGCCAAACCTTCTGTTTGAATATTAATATTCACTTAAACAACAAACTAAAATAGCAAACAGGCGCAAGGGTAATAAAACTTGCGCCTGTTATGAAATCTAAATCAATTTATGTTATTAATTTTTACTAAAATTAACCTTGACCACTTCGTAGAGAAACTCGTAAATAAAGCTACTATAACTTTGGATATTTTCTTCGGGGGTTACGCCTGCTTGAGTTCCAACGGTAACGCTTGCCCAATATAGCAAGCCATCTCTGATAACCAAAAGGTCTATGACGGTATGCCCTGTGGGATATGTGCCAACATAAATGATATGCTCGTACGGAATATTGAGTGTAGATGCAACTGGCTTTTCATCTGCAAATAATTGCCCGCTCTTAAGGAACTCTGCACCAACCTCATCAACTCCAGTGCCCGGGGCGATACTGTAGATGCAATTCATAGCCTCGTTAGGTATCGCGCTCCAACTATATCCTTGGAATGTGCGGCAAACACGATTCTCGCCTGGGGTTTCTTGGGTGAGTGTCCATCCGACAATTCCTATTGTTTCTGAAAGTGGCTCCAATTCACCGGCAGTGATAAGTGCCTCAAGTTTTGGCACACCAGCCGAAACGGTGTTAGATTCGCTGACAGATGATGTACTTGGTGCTGACATAAAATAAAACGCGCCTGCCGCTCCAGCAACAAGCACAGTAAGACAGCAACAAGCAAGCAGGATGCCCCCTACAATGAACCAGATTCGGTTTGACTTTTGAGGTGTTCCTTTTCCAATTTCATTTTCAGTAGGCACTTGGGTTTGCATATCTCAACTCCTTTTGATAATTTTTTGATTAAAAGCGTCAAACAAACTATATTTTTTCAACAACAAATGGAGATACGGGGTGGTAACAATTAAATCAATCCTTTGAGTTTGGCTTTAGTATATGCGGCGATTGTGAAGCCGTCGGTGATTTTTTCGTTGGCAATCCATTCTTCCAGTTCTTTAACGGTGAGCCAAACAAAAGAATCAATGCCTTCGTTCTCATTTCCTTTTCCAACAGAAGAAAGTTTGGCATAAAACAAAGCCACCGAAGCGGATTCATAACCTGTATTATTGTAAAAATCACCAAGGCTAACAAGTTCGGATATTGTTCCACCTATTTCATCTTCAATTTCCAAATGAGCATTTTTATCAGCAGGGGTGTTTGGTTCTCCATAGCCACGTGGCACTTCGTAATGCCATTGCCGTGTTGCATGGCGATATTGGTGAAGAAGAAGAATTTTTCCTTCATGTTCCGGAAGGACTACCACGCCTTTACCTCCCTTCAAACTAGCAGTAGCAATCGAACGTCCATACCCGCGCATATCACCATCAGGGAATTGAACCAAATCTCGAACAATAATGTTATAGGGGTCATCTAAGATGACCCCTATCTTTGCCCATTCTAAAGGTAGTCCCTTTTTCTTTAGTTCAGATTCTTTTTTTGCTTCCCATTCGATGATTGTTTTTTGGTCGAGAATGATGTTTAGCAAAGCATCTTCATTGTCAAATAAATATGGTTGTGACTGTACGAGTGAAAAGTAATCCATTGAAGTGCTCCTCTTATACAACTTCATTCCAATCTTGTTCATTCTTGCTTTGATCCGCATCTCTTGTAAGTCCAAGGTCTTTTTCATCCAAAAACTTGAAACGGGGATCACTTTGAAGTGCACCTTTTACTTCGTTCCAGACTTCTCTCCCTTGACTAACTTTGCTTCTCATAAAATTCACACTAATTCCTAAATCCACTTTTGCTGCTGCTGCAACTTTCAAATTAACAGCAACCGGAGCGAGACCTATGGAAACGGGACCTGAAAGTGTCAGCACTAAAATTCTGGATGGGTCGGTGGGGTCAAGGGTAAGTTGCAAAAGTGCGCCTCCAATAGCTACAACAATCATCATATTTGGCTGCCAACGAGAGATTATTTCGTTAGACGATTTCTTTGTGCTTTCTATCTTTAAATCAGTTATTTTACGATTTAACTTAGTAAATCTATCAGCAACGTCATCTACTTTTTCGGCGAATTCTAGAGGAGTTAGCAACAGAGAATTTAAGCTTGAAATGTATTGTTCCCACTCATCTGTATTTCGAATTTTGAGAACGTCGCCTAAGGTCAAAATGTCAAGTCCTTTTATATATAGTGCATCATTCAAAACAGCAAATTGCATTCTTTTCAATGCGTCAATAAAATCATTAACCCTATTATCCTTTAGCAAGTTTTGTAAGTTGGATTGATTAAAATCTCCTAAAACAGTTCTGTCAGGAGAGCCCTTTGGCGTAAAGGCATACCGTCCAAATGCATCAGGGACATTGACAGTATATCTAAGGTCAAATAATTCTTTCAACTCAGCAGAAAAAGGTTTGCTTTTATCATAGTGCCCTTCATCAATTTTTGAGTCATTAATACATACAAATTTCTTATAAAGATCATTGCGAACAACATTTTTTCCTTGAGATGCTACATCAAAGGTATAACTAGCAACCTCTATCAATTTATTTCTGAAATCCTCCCGATATCTCTTGGGGATTTTGAAGGCATTAGTGAGATGTTCAGTTCGATCAGGCATATTCAAGTTCTGAACATAGCCGTGAAATACCGCTGCAATATTCTTGAAATCATCGTCTTGCTTACCCCAATCCAGACGAACGCATGCTATTTTCGCATCTTGGATAACGTCTAGCCAGCGCAACCATTTTTCATCAGAAATATCAAAATTTGGTCTCTGGTCAGGAGACTCTTCAGTCAGCAAATAATCAACTATTACTTTCCGCTTTAGTAACTCTTGAAAGTATTTTTTATCGCTACCCGAATAATCATCAACAACAATAGAATTATTAAACAGAGCAACTCGATTGACAACTACCTGTGGGGCGTATACAAGGGCACGTCTCCACTCGCTTAGAACTGCTTTTTTTCTTCCTTTCCATGAAATTAATGATTTTCCTTGCTTGATAAGTTGTTTTAGTGCGTTGGTTGGAACCCATTGATTATCTAACCCTTGCGGAACAATCGCTCCTGGGTTTAATTTACCAGCTGTGAGTTTTTCAAATTCGATTGCCATAATATCCTCCAAATCAAATTACATGATTTCATATAAAGTATACGCCCACAGCGAAAACCAATCGCTGAGTTGACCCTTTTTCACAATCTGTTCTAAATTCGCCATTTTTACCCACCTATATTTTGCTATTCCTTCTTGTGTTTCAAGGGTAATCTTTTGACCATTTGGAATTTCAACTAAAAACACTGCTGTTCCACCTTTCCCTTCTTTGACTTTTGTTAGGCAAGTCAATTTTGCATTAGAAACACCAATCTCTTCGTACAATTCTACTCTAGCATTTTTCTCCGCTGATAGCCCTGGTTCTCCAAACCCACGCGGAAATTCCCAACTCCAATTTCGTTCTTCATGTCGAAACTTGCGTATCATCAAAATTTTATCACTTTGTATGCAGATTAATACTGAATTGAAACCGCCGCCTTCTTCACTTTTTCGATTAATCCAACGAGTATAACCACCTACTCTTCCATCAGGAAACTCGACCATATCTCGAAGAATATAAAACCACTCATCTTCTGCCAAAACTCCAATATCAATCCAAGAAGTTGGTTTGCCTTCTTTTTTGAATGTAGCGCGTATCTTTTTTTGCTCCGCCCGAATTCGATTCTCGTCAGTAATAATTTTAATCTCGCCTTTATCCCCTTTATTAATAAACATTTCCGGACGTTCTTGAATTAAGGTGAAATACTTCTTCAAAGTATTCATAAAAATAGTCCTTCAAGATTATTTTGTAAAAAATCATCTACTGCGAACTAATCAAATTATATCAAACCAATCACAGTCAATTTCTCAGGCACAAAATACACGCTTTCAGCGTTAAGATAAGATAGAAGGAGAAAACATGAAGACTAAATTCCTGATTTGCTTTTTGATTCTGACTCTGACAGCCTGCTCACCACAAGTTATCGTGGTGACAGCCACGCTTCCACCCACGCCCCTGCCTGCTTTTGAGACCGCAACCTCTATCCCCGCCTCAGCCACGCCAATGCCTGTCGAAAGTGCATTTGCACCTACAAACCCCACCGCGGCACCATCAATCATATCTACTTCTACGCCATTACCACCAGTGACTGGGATGAATAACCCTTACGCTGTGATTCTGGTTTTGCCCGGGGATGTGCTGAACATTCGCTCAGGCGCGGGCGTAGGAAACAGCATCGTTGGCACGCTCCAGCCCACCACGTCCGGTGTGATGCGAACAGGACCAGCCACTAGCGCAGGTGGCGACCGTTGGGTCGAAATCCAAAACCCAAGCGGAGGTACAGGTTGGGTCAATGCTAATTTTTTAACAGAATATGTAACATCCAACACTTTTTGTGCTGATGCCCGCGTGACAGAATTAATCAATAATGTAAAAAGCGCTTTGCTTAACTCAAATGGCAAACTGCTTAGTTCGTTGGTAAGCCCCGTGCATGGTTTAGACTTGCGCTTATGGCGTTATGGCACAGTGGCAAACTATTCGCCAGAAGAAGCGCAATGGGTTTTTCAATCGGAGTATGAAGTGAGTTGGGGCGCCGCGCCCGGCAGTGGCGAAGAGACCAAAGGTACATTCACTGCCCAACCCTTGCCCAAATTGAAAGAAGTTTTCAGTGCCAATTATTCATCACATTGCAACAACCCACTAGACTTGGCGACATTTTCATTACAACCTGTTCCGCCTGAATATAGCAACATCAATTACTATACAATTTATAAACCCGGCACCGAGCAATACGGCGGATTAGATTGGCGCGCGTGGATTCTCGGCGTGGAATATGTGCAAGGCAAACCAACTTTGTTTTCTTTGATACATTTTCAATGGGAGCCGTAGATTACATCCCGCATCACCACCAGCGGATGTTTCGCCTCAACTCCTGCCCCATGCTGAATCTGCATCCGACATGCCGCACCAGATGAAACGACTATTTCCTCTTTCATCTTTCTTACTTGCGGCAACAACTTCATCTCACCAATCTGCATGGATAACTCATAATGTTCTTTATCAAAGCCAAACGTGCCAGCCATACCACAACAACCCGCATCACTGAGTTCAACATCAAAGCCAAAAAGTTTTAGCAATTCCACTGTCGCCAATTCGCCTTCCGCGCGTTGGTGGCAGTGTGGATGAAAGAAAACTTTTTCTTTGTTTGTTTCATCTGGTAATATATTTAATTTCCCTAATTTGACTACACGCAAAATAAATCCCTCAACTAAAAATACATTTTTTGATATTGATTCAATTTCCTCTTTTCGATTTGGCAACAAAGCGACATATTCATGCTTCAAGCAATACACTTCGGGCGGCTCGCATCCAACCACGCCGACAATGGATTCTGCACCCAACCTTTTTATTTCACCCAAAACTTTTTCTGCATGACGTTTGGCTTGCTCAATAAATCCCTTAGACAAAAACGCCGCCCCTGCCCCAATCATTGGCAATACCTTTACTTCATATCCAAAATAATTTAATAAATCAATCGCGGCTTCTTTTACTTCGGGTTCTAAGTATTCTGAAAAAACATCGGATAAAAATATGACGGTCTGGGTCTGATTGGTCGAATTGGTCTGACTGGTCTTATAAGTCTTATGGTTAGCAAACAAAGGCAAAGGTCTTTTGTCTGTAATTCCAAGTACTTGAGTTGCTATTTTTTTAGACCAATCAAGTTTCCCAAAAAAATTAACCACAGGCGCAATCGGGCTAATCCATTTTGCAATCACATGAAAATATGCAAACAAATAATCATGCAAAGGTCTGTGATGTGACTTGTAATATTGATTCATAAATTCATATTTCAAGCGTGGCATATCCACCCCACTCGGACATTCACTCGTACAACCTTTACAAGCAAGACACAAGTCAAGAGTATGAAATGTTGCTTGTGTTAATTGTTCTTTACGCTTTTCGTAATTCGTAATTCGTAATTCGTAATTTGCACTTTGTAACTCGTAACTCGTATCTCGTATCTCATTACTGATAACTGATAACTGATTACTGATTACTGCTCTCAAAAGATTCGCCCTGCCCCTCGTACTCAACCCCTCCTCTCCCGTCGCCTGAAATGACGGACACATCACACCATTATGTTTTCTGCACACTCCCTGACCATTACACATTTCAATTGCGCCAGCGAGTCCGTGCTCGTGCTCAAAATGCAAAGCCGAATCCCAAACTTCTACTTGATAATTTTCACCATATCTCAAGTTTGAATCCATCGGCGGCGCGTCAAATAATTTTTTTGGATTCAAAATACCATCAGGGTCTGCGGCTTGTTTTAACTTTCGCATTGCATCGGTGATTTCTTTTCCATAAGTTCGTTCAATAAATTCACCCGAACTAATTCCATCACCATGCTCACTACTCATCGAACCGCCAAGTTTCATCGTCAACGAATATACTTGTTCCACAATACTTCGCATGGCTCGCACACCTTCACCACGCGTCAAATCCAACACAGGACGAATATGCAAACATCCGCCTGAGGCGTGGGCGTAAATTCCAGCATAAGTCTGATGCGCTTGCAAAATTTTTTGCACTTCACGCACAAACTCGCCAAGCCTATCAACTGGAATTGCACAATCTTCAATAAATGCAATTGGTCTCGCATTTTGTGGACAAGAGTCTAAAATTCCCAAACCTGATTTTCTGATATTCCAGATTCGATTTTGCTCTTCAACCGACTCGGCAATTGTCAACAATTTACTGGTGGTCGAGTAGCCTGAAGCGTTTTTTGCTGAGGGCGTATCGAGACCACGAACCGCCTCTTTCAATGCGGACATTTGGTCGCCACTAAACTCAACGACTAATATCGCTTCGGGGTTTCCCGCTATCCAACTCATTTGATTTGCAACAGCAGGCACGCTTCTCGCCAATTGCAAAATCATCTGTGGAATCAACTCAATTGCACTTGGATTAAATTCTAAAAGTCGAGGCACATCATCGCAAGCCTCTTCAATACTCTGATATTGCAAAACTCCCAAAATTGTATATTTTGGTTTTGAAACTAAATTAACTTTCATCTTGCGAATGACTGCAAGTGTGCCTTCACTCCCTGCAAGCAATGACGCAAGGTTTAATTTTGAATTTGGATAATCTCCATTCCATTGAGGCGGCTTGGATGGACTCCATGGCAAAAGATAATTCAATCTATATCCTGCTGAATTTCTCCATGATTTTGGATAATTTTGTTTTATCGATTCAGAATAATTTTCTCGAATCTCATTCACAACAGAAACAATATTCGATATTCGAGAATCGGAGTTCGAGTATCGAGTATCGAGTATCGAATTATCGAATCTCGCCAAACTTCCATCACTCAAAATTACTTCCGCTTCAAGCAAATGGTCTGCACTCATGCCATACAAAATGGAATGAGCACCCGTAGCATTGTTTCCAATCACACCACCCATTGTGGCTCGTTCTGCCGAAGCGGGGTCTGGACCAAACGTCAGCCCATGTTTTGCAACTGCACGATTCAAGTTTGCAAGAATTACGCCTGGTTCAACAATTGCATAATGTTCTTCGGGATTAATTTCAAGAATGGAATTGAGATGACGTGAACAATCTAAAATCAAAGCCTCGCCAATTGCTTGACCACCCAACGAAGAACCTGAGCCGCGTGGCAAAATCGGGATTCTATATTTTGCGGCTAACTCAACTGCGGATTGCAAATCATCTTGATTTTTTGGTATCGCAACTCCAAGCGGTTCAATCTCATACATTGAAGCGTCAGTAGAATATAAAACTTTAGAGGCAGTATCGAGTCGAATATCTCCAACAAAATGTTTTTTTAATTCATATATAAATTGTTTAGATAATGTCATATTCTGATTCTACTCTTTATTAAACACAAAGGACACAAAGTTCACGAAGGAAAACCTTGTGTCCAAATTACCCAATTACGAGTTACTATTTACCTTTTGCCTGATTCGCCACTTCCGCCGCTTTCTTTGCCGCTTCTTCTGGGTCG
>JAEURH010000006.1 GCA_016789365.1 Anaerolineales bacterium | reverse complement strand
ATGCAAACCTTTCACCACATGCGTCCACCATTGCACGGTGACTCTGCCCCACTCCAACACAATTAACGGATGATGGTCTTCTTTTTCGGCAATCATAGCGATTTTGTTGGTCAAGGCAACGGCTTCGACATAATTTTTCATTTTGAAAATCCGTTGCAAACGTTTGATGCCTTCCACTTCAATCAATTCCCATTCGGGCGTTTGTGGATGCAATTCCGCAATTTCGGAATCAGTCAAAGCAGGGTCACCGTTTCGGCAGGCGATACATTTTCCAGAAGCAAGGGTGTTTGTCATTTCTTTAATCCTATCATGGCTTCGGCATCTTTGATGTAATCTTCTGCACTTTCAAATGCAGGTAATTTACTTTCAGCATTATCACGGTCAAGTTGCCAATTCATAGGATTATATTCAATGTATTTTGTAATTAATTCAAGTTCTTTTTCATTACGAATTACATGCTCGTAATAATTTCGTTGCCAAACAACAGCACCTCGAGAATTTTCCATTTTGTTAATAGCATAAGTTACAGCAGATTTGTATGCCCTAACAATCGTTGGGATTGAACCAGGAACAGGCTTTCCAAATTTCTCCGTAGGGACACGGCGTCGCCGTGTCCTTACATCTGTTAACCAAATATTCCCATGAATGTGATTTGGCATTACAACAAATTGCTTTTTATACAATTCAACACTTGAACGTAATTCTGCTGTCTTAAACCATTCACTGTAGGCAATTTCGCCAAATGAGTTTAATTTCATTTCCCCATTCACAATTTCACCAAAAATATTTTCTCTTTGATAAGCACAAATCGTTATAAAATACGCTCCTGCCTGAGTGTAATCATAGCCTTTCAATCTTATAGAACGACGATGATGAATTTGAGAGTCGTACTTCATATACATCCCGTAGGGACACAGCGTTGCTGTGTCCCATAATAAGGCACGGCAACGCCGTGCCACTACATTATTTTCTTCAACTCATCCAAACTGGATAACTTTATCCGCACGGCTTTTCTGCCTGCGGCTTTCAAGGCTTCGTAATCACCTAAGGCTTGGGCGCGAATCAATGTGCCAAAACTTAATCCCTGATTTGGAATTTCAAAATCATCTTTGGCATCATAAACCACTTGAATAAATAATCCTGTGTTCGGTCCACCTTTGTGAAATTGACCCGTTGAATGTTGAAAGCGCGGACCAAAACCCGCAGTCACTGCACATTTTGTTTTTTCACGGATTTTTATTCGCAAGTTTTGAATTGCTTCAATCATTTCTTTATTACGCGGCACATAAGCATTGATAGAAACATAACTTCCATCTTTTGCATTCGATAACAAATCATCCAAAACTTTTTTGGCATCTTTGGCATCGGTCAAATCAACTTCAGCCAGTTTGCCAGTCGCTTGAAAATCTTTTATCTTCGCAATCGTTCGCAATTTACTATCTTGCACATCGGGTTGGTCAAACGCATTGATGCCCAAAATATGACACGCAATTGAAATCGCAATTTCCCATTTAAAAATTTCGCCACCTACATCATAGAGATTAGTGATTGGAAATTGAATAACTGGATGCCCTGCATTTTGAATTTTTGCAATCGCATCATCATGCTCACCGTTTTGGCGAAGATACACAAAAATTCTGTCAGCCCCATACACATCGGGCGAGCCAATCGGTTCTAATGCAACAGGTAAAATTCCTTTTTGATTTTTTCCACTCGACTCAGCGACGACTTGTTCAATCCAATTTGCAAATGCGGATACAGGCGCATCAGCAATGACCGTCAACTTGTCTCTGCCCATGAGAGTTGATTCTGCAATGACAGTTCCCAATGCAAAGCCTGCGTTATAAACTGATTGTGATGCGTTTTTAATTTTCTCAGCAGATGATAACAATTGCTCAATGTCCATACCTAACAATGCAGCAGGAACCAAACCGAAATCCGTCAATGCAGAAAAACGTCCGCCAACATTTGGGTCAGCGTTAAATACTTTTCTAAATTTCTTTTCTTCTGCTAATTTTTGTAACGATGTATTTGCATCGGTAATTGCGATAAAGCGTGAACCATTTTCATTACTTAATTTCCATAAATAATCAAATGCCGCCATTAATTCAGCAGTTCCGCCTGATTTGCTGGCGATAATGTATAAAGATTTATCTGGCGGATAATGTTCAGATGCAAGTTTCACTTGAGCAGAATCAGTTGAGTCAAGAATTGCTAAAGATAGTTTTGCTTCGATTCCAAAACCTGCCATTAATGAACTTAATACTTCGGCAGTCAATGACGAGCCACCCATTCCAATCACTAAGACTCTATCAATTTTTTCGTCATGGATTTGTTTGGCGAAAGATGTATAACTTTCTAATCGTTGTCGAGCATCTTCAATCGAATGTAACCAACCGAGTCTAATTTTGATTTCTTCCTGACCAGCTGAATCATTCGTCCATAAAGTTGGGTCATGTGCCCATAGACGTTGCGGAACGGAATCCATTTCAAGTTGGGATAATGTCTCTGAAACAGAATCAGCTAGAAGTCCAAGAGAAGAAGCGACTTTTTGTCTTCGTTCTTCAATCGCACCGATTAATGTCGCATACGCATCTGCGAAGGCTTGCACTCCTTCATCTTCTAATTCTTGCGTGACATCACTCATTGAAATTCCTTGCGCTTTAAGTTGCACAAAAATATTTTGCGATTCTTCTAAATCACGTGTGATGGTTAACGAAGCGTTGCCATGTTCACGAAATGCATCAAGTGTTGCAGGCGGAACTGTGTTGACGGTATCGGGTCCGATTAAATTATCAACATACAGTGTGTCTGGATATTTTGGATTTTTTGTGCCAGTGGAAGCCCACAACGGACGTTGCACACGCGCACGAAAACGCGCTTTGAGTGTTGCGAAACGCGGCGATGTAAAAATAGATTCAAATGCTTCGTAAGCAAGTTTTGCATTGGCGATGGCGGCTTTACCAAGCAAAGGAGAATCTGCGGGGAGCTTGGCGTCAATTTTTGAATCAACACGCGAGACGAAAAATGAAGCGACTGATGCAACATGTTGCACGGGTAAATTATTGGCAACACGTTCTTCAATGCCTGCCAGATAAGCATTCATCACATCCATATACCGTGTGAGCGAAAAAATTAAAGTGACATTGATGTTAATGCCTGCAGCGATTGATTCTTTTATAGCAGGAATGCCTTCTTTTGTTGCAGGGATTTTCACCATTAAATTTGGGCGGTTAACACGATTCCAAAGTTCTTGTGCTTGTTTGATTGTGCCTGCGGTATCTTTTGCTAACATGGGGCTAACTTCTAAACTTACATAGCCATCACCTGCATTTGTTTCATCATATAACGGGCGAAATAAATCGCAAGCCTGTTGAATATCTTCGATGGCAAGTTGCCAAAATATTTTTTCAGCGTCCCAACCTGCCCATGCTAGCGGAATTAATGCTGAGTCATAATCATTTGTTTTTGCAATGGCGTTTTGAAAAATGGTCGGGTTGGAGGTAACACCGCGAATATCGCCACGTTCAATCATGGCTTTAAGTTCGCCATTGTCTAATATTTTTCTTTGGATGTTGTCATACCAGAGGGATTGTTTTAGGTTGGTTAGTTTTTTGATAGAAGATGACATTTAATAAATAGCTCCGAGAATGATTAAAATGCAATTTATAAATAGTAATTGGCAATTTTGTTTAATGAAATGTTATACCTTACGAATGCGAACTGCTTTTTCAGTAATAACACTAAATGCATTAAGCAATTCATCTCCATGGTCGTTAATGACTGAGGAAATAAGTTCTGCTTTTTCTTGTGATGAAAGACCTGAAAGACGATATAAAACTATCCCTCTTTTTACTAATCCTTGTCTAAAAATCAATTCGCCGAAATCTTTATCAGCCGTTAAGAGTAAGGTGTCTTCTTCATTTGCTAAATATAATACTTCTTCATCTATAATTCCTGGTGACATTTCTGCTACATATTTAACATCATGCCCATCTTTTCTCAGACGGTCAACAATTTGCGTATCAACACATTCATCTGCTAAAATTTTCATTAAACAGACTCAGAAATAGGATATATAACATCAGCACGCAAAGCATCACGAGCAAAACTTATAGCGGCACGAATGCCTTCTTCAGTCAAGCGTGGATGGGCTTGTAACAATTGTTCAAAATTTTCACCAGCAGAAAGCTTTTCAAGAATCAAATCAACAGTAATGCGTGTTCCCGCAATCACTGGTTGCCCCATCATAATTTTTGGGT
The DNA here is from genome assembly GCA_016789365.1 of Anaerolineales bacterium. Taxonomy (GTDB): domain Bacteria; phylum Chloroflexota; class Anaerolineae; order Anaerolineales; family Villigracilaceae; genus Villigracilis. Next base: position 51,458 of record JAEURH010000006.1, on the reverse strand, counting down.
CAGAAATAATAATTTGTTGATTCATACAGCAAACTCCTTTCACTACTTATTACAGATAATTATACTTACCTTTCTTGTTCCATTTTATAAATCTTCTCAACTCGCCTTGCTAATCTCTCGCCACCTTCATCATTTCCTAAATATCTGGCATTCAAAAAAGCAGGGACAAGTACCTTGACCATTTCAGGTCCAATCACACGCCCACCTAAACATAAAACATTCATGTTGTCATGTAATACGCCCTGTGCGGCTGAATAAGTATCATGTGCAATAGACGCATACACGCCTTTCATCTTATTGGCGGCAATACAAGCACCAATGCCTGAACCACACACTAAAATTCCACGTTCGGCTTCGCCACTCTGAACTTTTTCGCCAACTTTTTTTGTGAAGTCAGGGAAGTCCACTGCTTCAGCACTAAAAGTACCTACATCAATCACTTCATGCCCAAGGGCTTTAACTGAATCAATAACGGTTTGTTTTAATGGAAAGCCTGCATGGTCACAACCAACTGCGATTTTCATAATGTCACCTCATGTCATTGCGAGGAGGGCGTTCTTCCCGACGAAGCAATCTCATATTTATCAGGAGATTGCTTCGGACAAAGAGCAAGAGCGTCCTCGCAACGACATCTATAATTCTTTTGCTTTATTAACTACATTCTCAACTGTAAAACCAAAATGTTCAAAAATTGTTTTATACGGAGCAGAAGCACCATAATGGTCAATACCAATCACTGATTTGGCATAGCGTTCCCAGCCCATGCTTGAACCTGCTTCCACTGCCAATCTTTTTTGAATATTTTTTGGCAAAACAGATTCTTTATATTTCTCATCTTGCTTTTCAAACAACTCCCAACTTGGGAATGAAACGACTCTCACGCCTTTACCTTCATCCGCAAGTTTTTGAGCCGCTTCAAAAATCAATCCAACTTCTGAACCCGATGCCATCAAAATCATTTGTGGTTCGCCAAAATCTTTCAAAACATACGCGCCTTTTTCAACTTGTGCAGATGTTTCTAAAATTGGTACGTTTTGTCGCGTCAATGAAAGTACTGTCGGTCCATCTCTTCTTTCAATAGCCACTTTCCACGCTTGTGCAGTTTCATTTGCATCGGCTGGACGAATCACGACTAAATTTGGAATCAAACGCAACGACATTAAATGTTCAATCGGTTGATGTGTGGGACCATCTTCACCTAAGCCAACACTATCATGTGTAAAAATAAAAATGCTTGGGTAATGCGATAACGCCGCCAAACGAATCGAAGCGCGCATGTAATCTGCAAATACTAAAAATGTTCCGCCATACGGAATCACGCCACCGAAAACAGACATGCCATTTAATACAGAACCCATGGCATGCTCACGCACACCGAAATGAAAATTTCTACCTGCAAAAGAATCTTTTTGAAAAGCAGGGCTTCCGTCAATTTTTGTGTTGTTCGATGGTGCTAAGTCTGCCGAGCCACCAATTAATTCAGGTAATAAATTTGCAAGTGCATTAATTGTTTTACCTGATGCAACTCGAGTCGACATACCTTTCGGGTCAGCAGAAAATGTCGGCAAAGATTTGTCCCAATCTTTCGGAAACTTTCCATCCAACCGCCTTTGCAACTCCGCACCCAACGCAGGATGAATTCTTTTATACGCCTCAAAACGCATATTCCAATCGGCTTCAAACTCACGCCCCTTTTCAGTCGCCTTTCGATAAAATTCCAAAACATCATCTGGGATGAAGAACTTCGCTTCTTTATCCCACCCCAAGTTGGTTTTTGCGGCGGATAATTCATCTTCACCCAAAGGTTCGCCATGCGCCTTTTGTGTGCCTTGACGCGTTGGTGCACCAAAACCAATAATTGTTTTGCACATAATCAATGATGGTCGTGGGTCTGCCTTTGCTTCTTTAATCGCTTTATCAATCGCTTCAACATCATTGCCATCTTCAACTCGTAATACTTGCCAACCATAAGCACGGAAACGTACTGCTCTATCTTCGGTAAATGCTAAATCAGTAGAACCATCAATTGAAATATTGTTATCGTCATAAAGATAAATCAATCTTCCAAGTGACATGTGCCCCGCCATAGATGCGGCTTCGGATGCAACGCCTTCCATTAAGTCACCATCTGTAACGATGGCATAAATGAATGGGTCAATAATGTTATGTCCGCTTTGGTTAAATGTCGCCGCGAGATGTGAAGCGGCAATTGCCATACCGACTCCATTTGCAAAACCTTGCCCCAACGGACCTGTTGTCACTTCAACACCTGGGGTTAATCCATATTCAGGATGACCGGGCGTTAAACTTCCCCACTGACGGAAATTTTTAATTTCATCCAGTGATACTTCATACCCTGTCAGATGAAGCAAAGAGTACAAGAGCATTGACCCATGCCCCCCCGAAAGAATGAAGCGGTCACGCCCAAACCATTTTGGGTTATGTGGATTATGTCGAAGATGGCGTGTCCAAATTGTGTAAGCCATCGCCGCGCCACCCATCGGCAAACCGGGGTGACCAGAATTTGCTTTTTGCACAGCATCAGCAGATAAAAAACGTAATGTATTAATTGCGCGAGTTTCAAGAGATTGTGTTGTCATTTTTTTATTTTACCATTCGGTTAAGATTAAGTTATGTCATTGCGAGGCGCCGCTGGTCGAGTAGTTGTGAAGCAACGTATCGAGACCAAAGCGACGAAGCAATCTTATGATTAAGTTGGAGATTGCTTCGCCGCTAAGTACAAAAGCGCGGCTCGCAATGACAAATTATTGTTTTACTGGCAAGAAAATTTTCCCTTCTTTTTCATCACCAATAGATGTGGTCTGCTCAGGTTTATTGATTAATAACCAAGCCGTATATGCCGCAACCAACGCATCAAGTTGTTCGGGCAGATATAGCAACTCATGGGGCCAGATGCCTTTTATCATTTTGTGACGAGTGATTTCTTCAAAAAAATCCATTGGGTCTTTGATTTTTACACCGCGTTCATACAACAATAATTGACGTTGTAATTTGCCTTCCAATGTTGGCTTCGGCAGTGGTGTATCCCCCGCTAAAACACAAAAACAAGCGTGTGGATGCGTTTCAATCATTTGATGAGTTTGGTTTTCACCACTATATTTTTTGAATCCCATCTTTTCAAGTTTTCTGTATAACGAAAAACCAACTTGCATCCATGCGGGGCAAACGCCAACGCTGGCAGGCGTACCAGAAACAGCAATTCCTTTTTCTCTTAATTCATATTCAGCGAGTCTATATTCCGCCGCACGGATTTTATGTGGCGTAAGCATTTCCTTTTTGATTTTTTCTCGTACTAACCCACGATTGACATTGGCAGGCGCATTAATCGCCACCGTCGCAGACTGTTGACCTGCTACAAAAGCAGTGACATCATCCAACTCGCCATCAGACAAGGCGATTAAATTCAAATGCTTATCCAATGCCGCATAGGTAAAGGATTTGTTTGATGAAGTTGGGTCAATGCCAATGAAGAGTGAGTCAGTAAATAGCATGAGTGATAGTATTTTACTTCATAGTAAAATACTAATACGATTATATATTTAGAAAGTTATAGGAGCAAATATGATGCAGGGTGTTTTTAGGTTTTTTATTATCACAATAATCACGTTGAGCTTAACATCCTGCAATACAACCATTAATCAATCAGTGACTCCAACTGCAATTGGAGTGGTCATCCCAAATGCAACGCCCGACCCTGAAAATTATTCTTTACCGATTTTAGAAGTACAAGCGACTCTTGTGCAAACCGTTTTAGAACAACCGATTCCGATTCAGCTGATGGTTGGGTTGGATTTCTTACGCGCCTCAGCCCAAGATATTGCTGTACTTGACCCACGCTTTCAAACTGACCTTTGGGATATATCAACTGGCGCGCCTCTACGAAATGAAATTTTTGGCGTTTATCCCTTACGAGAAAGTGACATTACGGAAGCCACATCCAGATGTCTTGAAGCATTATGCTATCGTGTAGAGATGTATAACTATGCAAAAAATTTAACTACCATTGGCATGGTCAGCGTAGATGATGGCATTCTATTGTCGGTGACAAAAATGCCAAATACACAACCAGATATTCCGCCCTACTTAACAGATTTAGCCGTACAAATTGCAAGTCAATCGCCAGAAGTTGCTCAGGCATTGGGTTACGTTCCAAACAGTGAAGAAGCGGTTATGGCAAACACCAAAACTGCCTTGAACCAAACACGTTGCCAACGCTCTCGCCATTTATGTGTTGCCCCAACTTTTATAGTGGGAGAACGTGCACTGTGGGCAATTGTAGACTTAACCGATGCTGTGCTAGTAGGAGTGAGATGGACAAATATAGGTACGCCTGGCGGGCAACCTGTAACAGAACGCAGTTTAGAAGATGAAGTGGTGACCGAATTATTTTGTAATAAAACAACTCAACTAGAACGTGGCGATTGGCGTATGGATTTTATTCTTACCAGTTCTGATGGTTTGCGGTTATCCAATGTTCAGTTTAAGGGCAACCCAGTATTAGACAGTGTCAAACTAGTAGATTGGCATGTAAGTTATTCGGCAACAGATGCGTTTGGATATAGTGATGCGATTGGCTGTCCAATTTTTAGTCAGGCGGCTGTGGTAGCGTTTCAAGGTCCAAAAACAGAAGAATTAATTGAAAATGGTCAAGTAATTGGCTTTAAGCTCGAACAAGAATTTTGGGGAGAACAGTGGCCCCTGCCGTGTAGCTATTATTATGAACAGATATTTGAGTTTTATAACGATGGTAGTTTTCGTGTGGTAGCAGGGAACGTCGGGCGGGGATGCGGAGATAATGGAACCTACCGCCCTGTTTTACGCATAGCATTTGCAGGAGAAAATACATTTGCGGCTTGGAATGGAAATGATTGGGAAGATTGGCTTGAAGAACAATGGCAGTTACAAACAGACTTTGAACCTACAAATGAAGGGTATCAATACAAAATAATGGGGCAAAATAACGGCGGGTATTTCATTGAACCTGCTCGAGGTCAGTTTGGAGACGGCGGGCGTGGGGATAATGCTTTTGTTTATGTTACTCGTCATCACAATGAAGTAGATGAAGGCGATACAGATATGATTACGATTGGACCATGTTGTAATGTAGATTATCAACAAGGACCTGAAAGGTTCTTAAATTCTGAGTCAATCAAAGATACTAACTTAATTTTATGGTATGTTCCACAAATAGAAAACGATGCTACGCCTGGTCGGGAATATTGTTGGGCTGAATCAGCAGTACGAGATGGCATCTATGTAGGCATTGAATATCCTTGTTTTGCGGGTCCAAAATTTATACCTATACTTAGTCCTTAAACTATGTCTAAAAAAAGAAAATTAATAAAGCCATCAAAAAATAGAAACAATCATAAAGTATGGATATGGGGTTCTATACTAGTGATTGCGATTGGTATAGGGTTAACAAGCATTATCCTATACTACAATTCAACTGAAGAAAAATTGTCTGCTTCATTTGTGGTTGGGGGTGTCACATACTGTCAAGCCGTTCCAAATTTCGCGTTAGAAATGGGCTACGATGTGTCTGCTATTATGAGTACAAATGAAACGGAAAAAGGCTTGGTGATTTATGACCGTCCCACGCAAGTAGGTCAAACGCCTACGAATGTATACCAACATCCATCATGGGTTCAAGCAGGGTATCTGAGCACACCAGTGAACGATGAACTTGGTAATATTTTTGTTGCACCCGCGCCACGTGTAAGCCTTTTTGATAATCCACCTGAACAACAAAACACAATTTATAAGGTTGATACTGATGCTGGAGAAATGTCAGAATTTGTTACATTACCTTCTGCAAAACCAATCTCTTCTGAAAACCCGTTTGGGATTGTTGGCTTAGCCTATGATTGTGATACAAAAAGTTTATATGTTGCCACCATTGCAGGTTCAACGCGCACAGAAGAAATCGGTGCAATTTATCAAATTGACCCTCAAAACGGGAAAATACTTTCAAGGCTTAAAAATATTGATGCCTTTGGCTTAAGCGTATTTAACCGAGTGCAAGGGAAAAGATTATATTTTGGCTTAGCAAGAAAATCAGAAGTTTGGTCAGTGGCATTAGACAGTGACGGAAATATCAAAGGCAATCCACGCTTTGAATTCTCAATGGTTGGTTGGGGAACAGAAGGTGATGAAAAAGCAAGACGAATAATATTTAGAAGAGCAAACGAAATGATTGTGCGTGGCACGCAGTTTAACTATAATCTAATTGCCGCTGGCAGTACGCGCCAACAAACAGATTATTTACTTTATTACGACCCTGTTCAAGACATCTGGCTATTGCAAGGAAGTTTATCGGAATAGTTTCAAGAAATATTTTATATTAACCCAGCATGGTTTAACGTGGCACTTCGTGATGCACGCGACAACGCGCTTCATACAACTCCGAAGCGCCGACAATCACAACAGGCTCATCATAACGAGCAGGCTTTCCATTCACCAATCTTTGCGTGCGTGATGCTTCATCACCACATACCATACAAATCGCATGGAGTTTCAAAACATCTTCTGCTTCAGACATTAGCATCGGCATAGAACCAAACGGCTCGCCACGAAAATCAGTATCTAAGCCAGCCACAATCACGCGCACGCCTTTTGTTGCTAATTCTTTCACAACTTCTACAATTTCTGAATCAAAAAATTGCGCTTCATCAATCCCAACCACAGTTGTATCTTTATCTAATTTAGCACGAATCTCAGCAGATTTTTCTACAGGAATAGCATCATACGTTGAGCCAGCATGAGAAGCGACTTTTTCAACAGCATAGCGAATGTCAATGGCTGGTTTGAATACTTGCACTTTTTGTTTTGCAATCGTAGCACGCACCAATCTACGAATTAATTCATCGGTCTTACCGCTAAACATTGAACCACAAACTACTTCCACTGAACCATGTGTATGACGCATTTAAGATTCTCCAGTGATATTTTTAGTGGACGCTAACGAGAGCAGAAAACGCTGATAATCTTTTGAGATTTAAAAATCCGCGTTCATCTGCGTTTATCAGCGTCCTATTTAGAACTTTAACTAAACGCAAAAAAATAGGCAGATGTTTTCACATCTGCCTATAAGTTTACCTGAAAATTATTCAGTCGCTTCGGCTTTTTCAGCCTTTTCAACTTTCTTTACTTCTGGAAGTTCAACACCTAAAGCACGTAATTTCTTTTTGGTGTTAGTAAGAGCTGATTGACCAAAACCAGCAATCGCAGTCACTGCCGCATCACCTTCAGCAAGTTTTTCAACCACCTGACCAATCGTCAACAAGCCAGCCTTTTTCAAAGCATCAGTTGCACGCGGAGTCAAAGTCAAATCATCAACAGAGCGGTTGGTCACCACCAAAGATTCTTCTTTGGCTTTTTGTTGTTCGGCAAACGTTTGCGCCGCAGAAACCTTTTTATAGAAACGGTCAACTTGACCTTCCACATCTAACAACTTGGCAGATTCGCCAGTATAAAATGGATGGCAATTCGAGCAAACGTCCACACGCAATTCTTGTTTCGTAGAAGTGGTTACCCAAGTATTGCCACAAGAAGCACAAGTCACTTTCGCATCATAAACCTTAGGGTGAATATCAGCTTTCATTACTTCACCTCAGCAGGAATAATATTGACGCGCTTCTTTCCATGATACACATCAAACATCACCACGCCATCTGCTACGGCAAACAAAGTATCATCTTTGCCGACCATCACATTCAAGCCTGGCTTAATTTTCGTACCACGTTGGCGCACCAACACATTGCCAGACAAAACAAACTGCCCAGCATAACGCTTCACACCCAAGCGTTGTGAATTACTATCTCGTCCGTTGCGGGTTGACCCGCCACCTGTTTTATGTGCCATTTCTACCTCTACTTCTTTTCAGTCTTCTTGGAAGTTGACTTCTTCGCCGTGGTGGATTTCTTCTCAGCCTTAACCGCTTCTTTCTTGGGTTTAGCCTGTTTCTCCACTTCGGCTTCTTTTTTAACTTCAGCCTTCGGTGTTGCTTTCTTTTCAACCTTGCGTTCTTCACCCGGCTTGCCAATGAAATCAATCATCAAACGAGTATATTGAGCGCGATGCCCCGTTTTCACGCGGATGCGTTTTTTCGGGCGATATTTGAAAGAAACTAACTTGGGACCTTTTACATGTTCCACAACAGTAGCAGAAACTTTGATGCCACCAACGTTGGGTGTGCCGACCATCACAGAATCACCATCTGCCATCAGCAAGACACGTTCAAAATCAAATGTTTTACCCACTTCATGGGCAAGGCGGTCTACATCTACTGTAGTGCCTTCAACGGCGCGGTATTGCTTGCCGCCGCTTTCGACGATTGCAAATCTCATTTTATATCTCCAGTCATTCACTTCGCCGCTCAACCTGCGGAGTTCGAACACTCGTCGCCTGTTTGTGGGGAAGCTGGTTAATTTACATACAATTGCCCCAGCAGATTGCTCTGGGGCGATTGCGGACGGTATTATACATGCGATTTGCTCGACCGTCAACAGATTTTTATGATGGTGAATGGCTATCCTCGCCTCTTCCTCATCTCCTCCGCCACCTTCGCCGAATCAGCATCTTCTCGCTTTTCCAATTCAGTCACAATGTTTTGATAGGATTCATCGTCTCGGTTTTGACTTAATTTATACGCCGCGTCTATCTTGGTGACTTGCACCTCAAAGCCTGCCACGCCTTTCATTTCTTTACGCACAAAGTCTTCGGGCAGAGTCTCTAGCGAGTAGCCAGTTTCGGGTTCATGATTCTGTATTAGTCGAGAAAGAAGCGCGTGGACTTCATCGCCTGCTAGCATGTTGATTCTTCCATAGACGTGCACCATCATGTAATTCCACGTTGGCACATTGACGTGGTTGTACCAACGCGGCGAGATGTAGGTGTGTGCGCCTTGAAAAATGAGCAAGACTTCTTGTTCGCCGAACGTTTTCCATTGCGGATTGGCTTTGCTGATGTGACCATAAATTTTCAGTGAGCCGTCTTCGTTTTCAATCGTCTCAACAGGCGTGTGCGTGGCAATGATTTTTTCACCATCATGCGAGACGATGGCAGGAAAGTTGTTTTGCTTTAGGAATTGGATGATGTTTGTTTTATCTTCTTCGCGGTAGTATTTGGGGATGTGCATGGCGTTAGTATACTACTAGACCTCCGAGGTCTTAAAGACCTCGGAGGTCTGGATGCCCCATGCTATAATTTAATAAATGAACAGTCAGGTTATCTCTAAAAAAAGAGTTGCAGAACATGGTGAGGTATTCACAAGTGAAAGAGAAGTGAATGCCATGTTGGATTTGGTGAAGCAAGAAACCGAGCGAATTGATTCGCGTTTTCTTGAGCCTGCTTGTGGAACTGGGAATTTCTTAACTGAAATATTGAATCGTAAATTACAAGTAGTAGAACGAAAATATCGTAGAAGCCAATTAGATTATGAACGTAATTTGGTTTCGGCGGTCTCTTCGATTTATGGCATTGACATTCTTGAAGACAATGTGATTGAGTGCCGTAAACGATTATTTGAAATTGTAAATCAAAGATATACAAAGTTATTCAAGCAAAAAGCAAAAGATGAATGCCGTAAGGTGATTCGATTTATCCTTGAAAAAAATATTATTTGGGGCGATGCCCTAGATTTAAGAACTGTGAAGAAACCTATCCAACAAATCATTTTCTCGGAGTGGTCATTCCCGTTTAATAACAGTATGCTCAAACGCAGGGATTTTGTGTTTGCTGAATTGTTACCTGATGAATCAAAGAAGAGCAATCAACTCGGTTTGTTTGCTAAAAATGAGCATGTTTCAGATTTGGGCGAAAAAGTATTCTTACCAACCGAAACGCATAGTTATGAGCCAATTCATTTCTTAAAGGTCGGAGAGTAAATGATTCAAAACTATAACCCCGATGTATTAAGTTGCCTTGCCAACTTAAGCAATGACGAAGTATTTACGCCACCCAACATTGCCAACCAAATGTTGGATTTACTACCCGAAGAAATTTGGCGGGATAAAAATATCACCTTTCTTGACCCTGCTTGTAAGACGGGCATTTTCTTGCGTGAAATTGCCAAACGATTAATGATTGGTTTAGAAAAAGAAATACCCAATAGACAAAAACGAATTAACCATATTTTTACAAAGCAATTATTTGCACTACCGATTACGAACATCACGGCTTTGCTTTCACGGCGGAGTGTGTACTGCTCAAAAAATGCGAATGGTAAATATTCAATTTGTGATGAGTTTGACGACCCACAAGGCAACATTCGTTTTACGCGTATTGAACATGATTGGGGAAAAGGCGACCGTTGTACTTATTGCGGTGCAAGTTTAGAAGAATATGCTCGCAGTGAAGAATTGGAAAGCCATGCCTACCAATTTATTCACACCGAGAACCCTGAGGAGATTTTTAACATGAATTTTGATGTGATTATAGGAAATCCGCCTTATCAGTTAAGTGACGCTGGCGATAGTACAGGCTCTTCACCGATTTATCAAATTTTTGTTGAACAGGCAAAAAAACTTAACCCAAGATATTTAACAATGATTATTCCTTCAAGGTGGTTTGCTGGTGGGAAAAATCTAGATGATTTTAGAGACTCCATGCTTAATGATGAAAAAATATCATATTTAGTTGACTATCCAATAGCCTCCGATATTTTCCCTGGAGTAAAAGTAATTGGTGGAATTTGTTATTTTTTATGGGAAAAAGATTATAAAGGCCAATGCACTGTTACCACATATATTAATAATACATCAGACACGCTTCGACGACCATTAAATCAATTTGATACTTTTGTTCGTTTTAATAAAGCAATTTCTATTCTTGAAAAGGTTAAGAAAAAAGGTTATGGCTCAATGATGGAACAAGTTTCAACTCAAAAGCCTTTCGGTTTACGAACTTTTGTTCGCCCCACCGGTAAGGGAAATATTACTCTTTATGCAAATAAGGTGGTTGGAAAAATCGAAAAATCTGAAATAACAAATGGATTAGAAATGGTAAAAAAATGGAAAGTATTTATTTCAAGAGGTTATGGAGAGGGAGGAGAGTCAAGAGATTATCCTCGTATGATACTTGGAAAACCAATAGTGGGTGCCCCAAATAGCGCTTGTACAGAGACATATATTGTTGTAGGCGTATACGATGATGAAGAACAAGCAAGAAATTTGGAAATTTATTTGCAAACCAAATTCCTTCGTTTTCTTGTTGGGTTAAGAAAGAATACTCAGGATGTTACAAAAGATAGATTTGCTTTTGTGCCTCTCTTACCAATGACAAAAAAATGGACAGATAAAAAACTGTTTTCTCATTTTGAATTAGATGAAAAAGAAATTGCCTTTATCGAATCTATGATTCGCCCAATGGGAGAAGAGGCTGATGAGTAAAGCATGGAAGCAGACCTCCGAGGTTTTTAAAACCTCGGAGGTCTCAGACTCGGAGGTCTGGAGAGGTGAATACAATGGCTAAAGAATTTTTCCCACCCCGTCCACAAGCAAGCCCTACCATTTATGCCTATGAAGATACCAACCCACAATACAAAGGCTTGCTTAAAGTGGGCTATACCACACGCGATGCTCAAACAAGAGTAGCGCAACAATACCCAACCAAACGACCAGGCAAAGCCCCGTATCGAATTGTGTTAGAAGAATCTGCCATGCACAACGATGGCTCGGTGATTACCGACCATGAAATCCATGCCTATTTACGAAGCATTGGAATCAAGAATCCAGATGGCGAGTGGTTTCAGTGTACTGTCAAAGAGTTGAAAGCCGCGTATGTAGCAGTCAAAAATGGTCAGGTCAATGAAGAGAAGCGTGATTGGGATTTCGTCATGCGCCCTGAGCAAGCCGAAGCCGTAGAGAAAACATCCGCTTATTTTACAGATTTCAAAAAAGACAAAACCAACAAAAAGAAAACGCCGCATTTTTTATGGAACGCCAAAATGCGATTCGGTAAGACGTTTGCTTCTTACCAATTAGCGAAGAAAATGGGCTGGACGAAGGTATTAGTGTTAACTTTCAAACCAGCCGTACAAAATGCTTGGGAAGAAGATTTAAAACGCCATATTGATTTCAAAGGTTGGCAGTTTATCTCACCCAAAGGCTTGTCTTATAAAGATGCCGATATGAAAAAGCCGTTTGTGTGCTTTGGTTCGTTTCAAGATTATTTAGGCAAGAACAAATCCACAGGTGGAATTAAGGTCAAGAATGAATGGGTGCATACTACGCATTGGGATTGCGTGATATTAGATGAATATCATTATGGCGCGTGGCGTGAAAATGCCAAAGATTTATTTGAAGCCGAAGATAAAGAAGAGATTCAATTTGAACAAGGCGAAGGCATTGAAATCTTTGATGAAAAAGAAATGCCCATCACCACCAATGGATATTTATATTTGTCTGGCACGCCGTTTCGCGCGATTGCCTCTGGTGAGTTTATCGAAGAGCAAATTTTCAACTGGACGTATTCCGATGAACAACGTGCCAAAGAAAAGTGGAAAGGTGAAAATAACCCGTATGCCATGCTTCCGCGCATGGTGTTGCTCACTTATCAATTGCCCGATTCCATCCGTGAGATTGCTCAACAAGGAGAATATAACGAATTTGATTTGAACACCTTTTTCTCTGCCGAAGGAAACGATGTGCTAGCAAGATTCAAATATGAAGATGAAGTACAAAAATGGCTAGATTTAATTCGCGGTTCTTTTCTCGCAACGACAGTTGATAACTTAAAACTGGGGGCTAAGAAACCGCCCATGCCTTTTTCTGATGCACGCCTGCTCGGCGTGTTATCGCATACATTTTGGTTCTTGCCTAGTGTGGCTTCATGCCATGCCATGAATAATTTGCTGGCACAAAAACAGAATAAGTTTTATCACGACTATAAAGTAATTGTAGCGGCGGGAAGTAAAGCAGGTATCGGAGTAGATGCTTTATATCCTGTGCAAGAAGCCATGGATGACCCACTTACGTCAAAGACTATTACACTTTCATGTGGCAAGTTAACCACTGGTGTTACCGTCAAACCGTGGACGGGTATTTTCATGCTTCGCAATTCATCTAGCCCTGAAACTTATTTCCAAGCCGCATTTCGCGTGCAATCTCCTTGGACAATAAAAAACCCTGATGGTGACAATCCTAATCAAGAACAAATCATCAAAGAAGAATGTTATGTATTTGATTTCGCACCAAACCGCGCGCTTCGTCAAATTGCCGAATACGCCTCACGCCTGAACGTGGATGACAAAACGAGTCCCGAAGCCAAAGTAGCCGAGTTCATTAGTTTTCTGCCTGTGCTGGCGTATGATGGTAGTTCTATGAAACAAATTGATGCGGCAGGTATTTTAGATATTGCCATGAGTGGCACAACCGCCACTTTGTTAGCCAGAAGATGGGAAAGTGCGTTATTGGTCAATGTAGATAATGAAACGCTCTCAAGATTGATGGCAAATCAAGCCGCTATGAAAGCCCTAGAAAGTATCGAAGGCTTTCGCAATTTGAATCAAGATATAGAAACGATTATTAACAAATCCGAAGCGGTACAGAAAGCCAAGCGCGAAGCCAATGATGAAGAATTAACTCCAAAACAAAAACAAGAACTTACCGAAGCGGAAAAAGAATATAAAGGGAAGCGTAAGATGATACAAGAGAAGCTAATCAAGTTTGCTACTCGTGTTCCTATCTTTATGTATCTTACGGATTACCGTGAACGAACATTGTATGATGTCATTACCAAACTCGAACCTGGTCTCTTCAAGCGCGTCACAGGTTTGGATGTCAAAGACTTTGAACTATTAATTAGTCTCAATGTATTCAATGGCGCACTGATGAATGATGCGGTCTATAAATTCAAAAGATATGAAGACGCAAGTTTGGTTTATACAGGAATCAACAAACATGAGGGCGAAGATATAGGTTTATACAATACTGTTTTGAAAGAAAGTGAATATCGTAATCAAGGCGCAGTTTTTGAGAATGTAACGGAATATAAGGTGTAACTTAGACCTCCGAGGTCTGCTCATATAACTAACAAATGAACAAACCATAAATGTTAATCTCACAAGCAATCATGCAAGCATCTATAATAAGACCTCGGAGGTCTTAATCCATGCCGCGCCGTGAAACGCCTTTCATCCCAGACCAGTATTATCATTTCTACAATCGTGGTAACAATCGGGGAAAAGTATTCTTCGAACGAGACAACTACTTATATTTTCTCAAAGGTTTGGTCAAATATTTACTTCCGTATGTAGAAATCATTGCATACTGTCTCATGCCAACGCATTATCATATTTTGCTCAGAATCAAGACCTCCGAGGTTTTAAAAACCTCGGAGGTCTCCAACGCCATGATGAAGTTCATCGTCTCTTACACCAAAGCCATCAACAAACGCTTCTCGCGTGTAGGCGCATTATTTCAAGGTCAATTTCACGGGGAGCCAATCAAAAATTATCAACACTTATTAGCATTATGTATTTATATCCACGCCAACCCCGTCAAAGATGGTTTGGTATTTCTTCCCGAAGAATGGGAATACTCAAATTATTTAGAATGGATGGAATTACGCAACGGGAAATTGGTAGATAAAGAATTTATTGTCGAAAACTTTGGTTCAAAAGAAGAATATCAAAAACAAGTAATGGCTTATATCAAAACGCGAGACCTGCCCGATGATGTCCGCAATTATTTGAGTGAGTTGGAAAAATAAACACATAAACACCCAAACCTCCGAGGTCTTAAAGACCTCGGAGGTTTTTCTTTATCATTTATAATCCCCCACTATGAAACGCTACTTACTACTCACAGTCTTTATATCAGGTATGACCACACTCGCCGCAGAATTAACAGCAGGCAGATTAATCGGCAACGTCTTTGGCACAAGCAACTTAGTTTGGGCAAGCATTATTGGTCTGATGTTAATTTATTTAACCTTCGGCTATTTTCTCGGTGGCAAATGGGCAGATGCAAACCCAAGTCCGCTAGCAATGTATCGCATCCTTGCTTGGGGAGCGTTCACCACTGGGCTCGTACCTTATGTCGCTGTACCAGTTCTCAGGTTCGCCGCTGATGCGTTTGAAGTCTTAAGCGTCGGCATTATGGCAGGTTCATTTATCGTTGTCTTAGTTTTATTTATTGTCCCCATCACATTGTTAGGCACAATCTCACCGTATGCCATCCGCCTCTCAATGGAAGATACCAACAAATCAGGTCAAGTCTCAGGGCAGATATACGCCGTCTCTACATTGGGTTCATTCATCGGCACGTTCATCCCTACATTGATAACCATTCCCACCATCGGAACACGCCTCACCTTCGCATCCTTCGGCATGTTGCTGTTAATTGTGGCGCTGATTGGTTTATACCGTTTTGCCAGTCAAAAAGAAATGCTCAAACTCATTTGGATGCCGATTGCATTGTTACTGATTGCCATACTCTTTTCAAACACCTCACTAAAAGAGAATACAGGTCAAGTGTACGAAACTGAATCGGCATATAACTATATTCAAGTGCAAGAACAAAATGGTTTTACCTTATTACGCCTGAATGATGGTCAGGGTGTGCATTCAATTTATCATCCCGACACCATGTACTTCAACGGACCTTGGGAACAATTTTCGGTTGGTCCATATTTTTATGCAAACCGTTCACCCGATGATGTGCAAAGCATGGCGATTATCGGCTTAGCGGCTGGCACGGCGGCACGTCAAGCCACTGCTATTTATGGCGATGATATTCAAATTGACGGCATCGAAATTGATGAAAAGATTGTAGAAGTTGGCAATCAATATTTCGGCATGAATTTACCCAATCTAAACGTCATCGTCGGCGATGGCAGATTAGGTTTAGATAGAAGCAATAAACAATATGACATTATCGCTATTGATGCGTATCGCCCGCCATATATTCCTGCTCACATGACCACATTAGAATTTTTCACAATCTGCGCCTCTCACTTAACAGATACAGGCGTGCTGACCCTCAACGTTGGCTCCACCCCCGGCGATAGAAGACTGATTGACGGACTCGCCACTACCATGAGTCAAATCTTCCCTTCCATTCACATCATGGATATTCCCAACACATTGAACACCATGATATTCGCTACAAAACAACCTACGTCACCTGAAAACTTTTCTGCGAACCTAGTCCGCTTGGCTGGTGATGCAAATACAAACCCCTTGCTCATTACCACCATGTCCTCCACATTTACCAATCTTCAAGATGGTTACTCCACCACCACCGTCTTCACCGACGACCTCGCCCCCATCGAATGGATTGTCAATAACATGGTCGTCAGTTTTGTATTACAAGGTGGTCTTGAGTTTTTGCAGTAATACAACCATGTCATTGCGAGCCTGTTGGTCGAGTAGCCCGAAGCGGTTTTTTGCTGAGGGCGTATCGAGACCATAAAGGCGAAGCAATCCCCTAATTAACAATGAGATTGCTTCACTACAAGTAGCAAAAGCGTGGCTCACAACGACATAAATAAAATCAGCGTGTATCTGCGTTCATCAGCGTCCTAAAAAATGAAACCTCTCTCCTATCTCATCTCCTTACTCACTCCTCTTGCCTTAATTGGCTTAGCACTTCGCATCTTACTAACCCCCATCTTCTACACCATCGAATACAACATGCCCTACTTCCCAGCCGATGAATACGGCTTCACCAAAGAAGATAGACTCAAATATGCACCTTATGCCGTAGATTATCTAATCAACAACGAAGATATTTCCTATCTCGGTGATTTGACCTTTGAGGATGGTTCTCCTCTTTATAATGAAAGAGAATTGAGTCACATGGAAGATGTTAAAGAAGTCATCAAAGGTTCATTGACAACTTGGTACATCACACTTGCAATTCTCTTAATCCTCCTAATTCTTTTCTATAAAAGCAATAATCTTTCCGAATACTTAATTGCTCTCCAACGCGGCGGCTGGTGGATGATAGGCTTGGCACTATCACTTGCTTTTGTTGCAGGGGCAGGCATCTTACTTAATCCAGACATCTTCTGGACTTTCTTCTCAGGCTTTCATGCCATCTTCTTTGAAGGCGACTCTTGGTTGTTTTATTATTCTGACACATTGATTCGCCTCTTCCCCATCCGCTTCTGGCAAGATGCCGTGATTGCAATTGCAGTCATCGCCTTGGGTGGAGGTTTGGGCTTAGCGTTTGGATTAAGAAAATTTATTCAATAAACCAACTCGTTACTTATTACTCGTCACTTCCATCTCTTTCATCTTTCCTCTCACAACAAGTGTATAATTCACATAAAGGATAATGTTCATGGCAAACTCACTCGAAAACAAAGTTGCATTAGTCACCGGTGGTTCACGCGGCATTGGTCGCGCCATTGCTTTAGAATTTGCAAAACGCGGAGCGGCAGTCGTTGTCAATTACAACCAATCGTCCGACGCGGCAGAAGCAGTTGTCAACCAAATTAAAGAAGCGGGCGGCAAAGCCGCATCTTTTCAAGCCGATGTTTCCGATTTCAAACAAGCCGAAGCCTTAGTCAAATTTGCAATTGATACGTTTGGTGATTTAAGTATCTTAGTTAATAATGCAGGCATTACTCGTGACCAATTAATTATGATGATGCCCGAATCCGATTGGGATGCTGTGATTAATACAAACTTGAAGAGTACATTTAATTGCTCGAAAGCCGCCGTGAAACACATGATGCGCAAACGTGTTGGCAGAATTATCAATATGGCTTCGGTGGCTGGGCAAATGGGCAACCCCGGGCAGACAAATTATTCAGCCTCTAAAGGCGGGCAGATTGCTTTTACTAAAGCATTAGCGCGTGAAGTTGCCACGAGAAACATCACAGTCAATGCCATTGCCCCAGGCTTTGTAGATACTGAAATTTTAGATGCCATGACTCCCGAAATCCTTGAAGCGGCATTGAAGTTAGTTCCGCTTGGCAGAAAAGGCAAACCCGAAGAAATCGCCGCCGCCGCCGCATTCTTAGCATCGGATGAAGCCGCATACATCACTGGTCAAGTATTAGGTGTTGATGGTGGCATGGCGATGATGTAATCTTCATGTCATTGCGAGGAGTTGGTCGAGTAGGGGCGAGGTCTTCTCGCCCTGTATCGAGACCACCACAAGCAAAGAGATCTCATCGAACGATAGGAGAAAAAAACTATGACCGAACCCGTTGATGGAAAAACAACTGTTGCCCCCGAAGTATTAACCACCATTGCGCGTTTATCTGCATTAGAGGTACAAGGCGTAAGCCGATTCGCCGAAGTGGCTGGCGGTGTGAATCGCCTCTTCAAACGTGGCATTGGTGATGGCGTACGTATTGAAGCGAAAGACAACGTCGCGCTAGTAGATTTGCACCTCATCTTAAAAGAAAATGTCAACATCCGCGAAGTCAGCCGCAACGTGCAACAAAACGTCACACGCGCCATTCAAGAAATGGTCGGCATGGATGTTGGCGAAGTCAACATTCATATTGAAGATATAGATTACACCGAATGAGCATGAAACCCCGTACCAGAGCGCGCGCGATTGCTCTGCAAGTTTTATACGAAACTGATTTATCAAATCACTTACCAGGTGATGTTTTCAAAACACGCCTTGAAGAAAATGAACTTTCAGATGAACATGCTGAATTCGCTAGAAAAATTATTTTCGGTGTGCGCCCCTTGCGCGAAGAATTAGATAATGTAATTGCAAAATACGCGCCTGAATGGCCCCTCGACCAAATTGCCGCGATAGATAGAAACATTATCCGCATGGCGTGTTGGGAGTTTGCTATCTCGCGTGAAACACCCACAAAAGTCGCTATCAATGAAGCGGTTGAACTCGCAAAAATATATGGCTCCGATTCTGCTTCACGTTTTGTGAATGGCGTACTCGGTACACTTGTTGAACATGAAAATGAAATTCGGCAAGCCATTAAAAATAAAATTGAACAAGAAACATCTCTCGCGCAAGATAATGGCTAGAGCAGGTTAGGTAAATTTATAAATGGAAATTTTAGGTATTGGCATTAACGAACTTATTTTTATTCTTATCATTGCTCTGCTCGTGCTAGGTCCCAAAGACATGCAAAAAACAGGCAAGACGATTGGCAGATGGCTTCGTGATATATCTCAATCTGAGGGGTGGAGAATCTTTCGGCAAACTTCACTTAAAATTAGAGAGATGCCAAAAGAATTGATAAAAGAAGCAAACATGGAATTGACTGAAATTAATAAGCAGATAAAAACCGCTTCTTCTGTGACTTCAACTGGCTCTGCTAACCAGAAACAGACTCGCTCGCCCCAGCCTTATGCTGATAAACCTGTAGCACAGCCTGAAAACAAAATTTCACCAACAGAATCTGAACCCAAAGAGAGCGAAAGCGACCAACCCAACAATGCGTAACTTCTTTACCAGACTAGGACAAGACATCCTCGTCTACTTTCGCGTGCTTGTTACCATAATTATTTTTCCATTCAAACTTATATTTAATAGTATCGCTTTTCTATTTCGGGCATTATATAAATTTAATAAATTCCTTAACTCTTTTCCAGATGAACGCCCGATTGGCGATATATTATCCGACCTAGCCAATGACGAAGAAACCCGCAAAGCACTTTGGGACCAGATAGATAATTTACGCGCTCATTTACTCCGCTCGGTAGCGATGCTCTCACTTGCTGTGATTGTCTCTTTTTGGTTTGCACAAGATGTGATGGCATTTTTGGCAGAGCCTGTGGGCGGATTACAAAATTTGCAAGCCATTCAAGTGACCGAAGAGATTGGCGTATTCATGCGTGTTTCCTTATCAGTAGGAATTGCTTTAACTTTTCCATATCTTGCTTTTGAAGTATGGCTATTTGCGGCTTATGGAATGTATCCGCGCGAGAAGAAATTAGGGCTTGCAGGTATTCCAGCGGCAACATTGCTTTTCTTAACGGGCATGGCATTTACATTTTATGTTTTGCTACCAGCCGCATTACCATTTTTAGGCAGTTTTACAGAAATTTCACAATTTTGGACGGCAAAAGAATATTTCAATTTCGTCACTGGTTTGATGTTTTGGATTGGACTCTTTTTTGAATTTCCGCTGGTGATTTTTGTATTAACTTCAATGGGATTGGTCAAACCGCAATTTTTGGCTGAATATTGGCGCATTGCTATTGTGATAATTGCTGTTCTCGCCGCCGCCATCACGCCGACAGTTGACCCTGTGAATATGGGCTTGGTGATGCTCCCAATGATTTTGTTATACTTTATTAGTATTGGTTTGAGTTACATTGCTGAGGCTGGGCGCAAAAAGGATGTCGAAGTTAAGCAACCTGCTCCCGAAGAAGGAGCAGGTTGAAACAAGTTTGAAGCGTTTGCAGAGGAGTAGTACATGAATGGGAGAGTCATCATCACGCGCCACATCATCAGTTTGGCAGTTATTGTTATCTTAATTGGGCAGGCTTGCACATTTTCATTATTCAGTCCGCCAACACTTGTGCCCAATACGCCCGCACCGTGGGAAGATATTCCTACTTCTACGCCATATCCTGTTGCACAAACAACATTTATAGTGACATTGCCCGAAGTGTTGCAACCTGGTGAATCTATTCATCTTTTGATATTAGATGAAGTGACGGGGCTTTCGCTTAATGTGCAACAATATCCTATGACTGCACGTGATACATTAACGTATGTTGCGACATTGCCATTGCCTTATAACTCGGTTGTGAAATATCGTTATCTACGCACGGGACCTTCACAAGTGTTTGAAGATACCA
This sequence comes from Anaerolineales bacterium, assembly GCA_016789365.1. Classification (GTDB taxonomy): domain Bacteria; phylum Chloroflexota; class Anaerolineae; order Anaerolineales; family Villigracilaceae; genus Villigracilis. Next base: position 30,694 of record JAEURH010000006.1, on the reverse strand, counting down.
GTTTGGGAACGGCAATTCGTTATCGTTTGCGCGTGGTAAACGGACCTGCCGAAGTGAATGACATTATTGCCGATTGGGGTGATAAAAATTACGGGCGTGCTACAGGTTCGATTTTAGGTCAGGTGTTTAACGGCGATACAAATTTGCCTGTGCCAAATATTTTAGTCAGCGCTGGTGGCGTGCAACAAGTTACCGATTCGCTTGGTCGTTTTGAATTAAATGGTTTGCCCAGTGGTACGCATCAATTGGTTGCCTATAGTATGGATGGCTTGCATGTGCCGTTTCAACAAGGCGCGGTGGTAGAGACTGGCAGGCAAACAATTGTTGATTTGCGAATCAAACCAACTCGTTTGGTAAGCGTGACATTTGTTGTGGCGATTCCATCAAACACAACGATTGGTGTGCCAGTGCGAATTGCAGGCAACATTTTGCAATTAGGTAACACCTTTGCAGATTTATCTGGCGGTGTAAACACCGTAGCAGATAGAATGCCAATTATGCAATTACAACCTGATGGTCGTTATGCCGTTACATTAGGTTTGCCTGTCGGCACACACATTCAATACAAATATACATTAGGCGATGGCTTTTGGAATGCAGAACATCAAGCCAATGGCGCATGGGTCTTACGAGATTTCATCGTGCCAGAAAATGACATTACGATTCAAGACACAGTCGCTACTTGGTTTGCCACTGAAAACTCTGGCGCGATTTTATTTGAAATCAACGTGCCATCCATCACCCCGCCTGGCGATATTGTTTATATTCAATTCAAAACATTTAGTTGGTTAGAACCGATTCCAATGTGGCCCCTCGGCAACAATCGTTGGGGGTATAAGTTATATAGCCCGTTAAACTTTTTAGGAAATTTTTCTTATCGCTATTGTCGCAACGGTCAATGTGGCAGTGCCGACGATAATCAAACTGTTGGTATTAACCCAAATGGCAGAAATGCATCTACCAGTTTTCTTGGGCAAGATATTCAAGATAATGTTAACTCATGGAAATGGTTTGAAAACCCAGAACCCATTTCATTAGTTGGCTCATCCATTACTGCGCGCGCCAGTGGTTTTGTGGCAGGCGTAGAATATCAATCTACCTTTCGTCCAAACTTTTCTTATTTTGCACCACAAAGTTTTGCTAATACCAAAGCCATCGGCTCTAACCTTGCGGTCTTCACACCAAGTTGGACGTTCACCAGCATTTCACCTTTAAGATTTACAACTTCACCAGGCGATGACCCATTATGGATTGATACTGCGATTATGATTTCGCAAGCCAAAGCGGCAGGCTTAAACGTTTCAATATTCCCTACGCCTCGATTCCCACCGACAACTGATTCTGCTCATTCAGCCTCCACTTCCTTTTGGCTAAATGCCCCACGTGACGCGGCTTGGTGGCAAACTTGGTTTACACGTTATCGTGCGTTCGCCGTCCACTATGCCGACCTTGCAAACCAAACTGGCGCACAATCCTTAATCCTCGGTGGCGATTGGGTGACACCAGCGCTCCCAAATGGCACCTTGCTTGATGGTCAGCCATCAAACGTCCCCGCCGATGCAGAGGCGCAGTGGAAAGCCATCATTCAAGATGTCAGGTCAAGGTTTAGAGGTCAAGTATTTTGGGCAATGCCATACACAAAATCAAATATTGAAACACCTGTGAGTTTCCTCAAAGATGTGGATGGCGTATATTTGTTATGGTCTGCCAAATTGGCAGAAAGCCCCACCGCCACCAAAGCCGATTTTGCCAACGAAGCGAGCAGGTTGTTAGATAATGAAGTTGCGCCACTTGTAAATTTATTAGGCAAGCCGATTATTCTCGCCGTTTCATATCCATCTGCCACAGGTGCGGCGACGGGCTGTGTTTCTAGTGGAACAGGTACTTGTATTGATTTTGCTTCTTTATCTCAACCTTTTACTGATAATTCGTCAGTCAGTTTGAATTTGCAAACCCAAGCCGATATTTATGAAGCCATGTTAATTGCTGTCAATGCCCGCCCGTGGATTTCAGGTTTCGTCAGCCGTGGTTATTTTATGCCCGTTGTTTTACAAGATAAATCTACATCTATTCACGGCAAACCCGCGGCAGATATTTTATGGTATTGGTATCCGCGCTTGTTAGGGACTGTGCCATAATTGCTAAGGGATTTGATACAAAATATATTCTTCTGTTTTATCCATTTCAATCAGCATTTGTCTTAAGTCATCAAAACGCGGAGACAAATGCTGATTTTCTCTTTCTGAACCAAATTCATACATGAGCACAATGATATGAGTATAGCCTGCTTGCCCCCAAGCAGAGATTAATTCTTCATTTGTTGTATATAAATAAAAATCGTGGGCAATATGGTCATTATTTGGGTCAGCGACAACAAAGCGATTAATTCCATAAGCGCGTGGTTCATTAATTAAATAAATGTAAGCATCCGCTGGCGTTTTTTCTGCCAGCAAAAGCAATTGAGCATAAGTTGGGTTGAATCTTTGTGTATAAGACTCGCGAGTCTCTGCGCCGACGGCTACAATGAGTGGGTTGCGAGTGAATACAAGCAATGTAAAATCTAAAGTGAATGCGAAAATGGATAATGCCATTAATATTGAAAAAACAAATTGCACGCGGAGTGTTGGCAAATCCAGAGATTTCAATTGAGAAATGCTTTTCCCGAAGAAAGGCAATAATGCAATTAAGGCAGGGAATAGCAAACGGGTTTGCACTAAATTTTTTGTTTGAACTACACCAATAGTCCAAACAAACATGCTCAAAAAGCCAAAAAGGATTAAAACCGCCGCTTCATATTTTTTTCTATGCTGGTTTTTATAAATTCTCCAAACGACTAACAAGAATATAGGCAACAAAATGATGTAAAAGGGTCCCATTCGTCCGTCAAAAAAAGTTTCATCATATAAACCAAGTGTGGTTGTGAATGGCAGTAAAAGTAACTTAACAAAATCAAAGCCAATGCCTGTGCCAGCATTGGCATACCATTCCGCACGGAAAGTGTCCCAGTACGGTCCGCCGAAGACAAATGGGTAAAAAGGGTTACCTGTCCAAATTAAATTTCGGAGATACCAAATTCCGCCAACCAACATAGCCACGCCTACAAAATAAATTAAGTTTTGAAATAATTTTTTAGCATCATGTTTCAAATGCCAAAACAAAAGCAAGCAAGTAAGAATCGGCAATGAAAAAATTGTATATTTGATTCCGACTGTAAAACCGCAGAAAATTCCAGAGAGAATTAACCAGCGTGTATGTGAAATATCTTTTATCCATTTTGAAAATGCAAACAAAGTAACAAGCGAATAAAATGTGAGACCTAAATCGGTATATGCCCAGGCGGAAATCCATGGAATAGATGGCATGCTGATAAACATGGCAACGCTCCACCACGCGGCGCGGAAGCCGAACAGTTCTTGCGTCCAGCCAAAAAGAAGGCTGAGGGTTAACAAAGCAAATGTCAGGTGAATTAATTGAGGCGCGGAATCTAAATCAAAGGCTAGTGGAAAAACAAACATCCCCTCTAGCAAAGATGGATACCAATAAGGATGTAAATCCACCAGTTGCACACTGCCATCTCTCAGCCACCAAGCAGGGACAGTTAAGTGATAGAGCAAACCGTCAAATGCTTCAATAGGCGGCGCGAGTGCAAGTAAAAATGAAAATGAAAAAATGATGATAAAGAAAACTGGAATCCAACGTAATGAATATTTTGTAGAGCATATTAATATTTCAAAAGAAGACTGAACGTCTTGTTTGATAATTGATATATATTTACGCCATGTGATACAAAAAATAATTATTAACACAGCCAGCAAAAACCATTCATTCCCCAGCCCCGTAACTGCAAAGAGAAAGCCGAGCAATCCGAATATCCCCATGCCCAAGCCAATCGAAAATATGATTCTTTTATATGAATGCACCGAATCAATTTTTATAAATTTATCAAAGATAAAATAACCTAACCCCGCCGAACTTGAAACAAACAAAAGCCAAATTGAAATGGTTGCCGTGAGTCGCCCCAAACCATAAATAACACTTCCCCACACAGGTTTTTGAACGATAAAAAACGCCGCTAATAAAACAGTTAACCAAAAGATAAAAAAAATAGCGATGAAAAAGCGATTTTTGGGTCTCATTAATTTTTGATATACTTTATTTGAAACATCATACCATACTCAATTTGGAGACTGTATGAAAAAAATTATTGGACGGATTCTCGTAGGGGTTTTGATTTTGATTGTAGTTGCAGGGGCATCGGGGGCATTTTATTTCAAAAGTTATTTACCAAACACAGTTGCGCCACAATCTTTTCCGCAGGTGGACGGCGAAATTCAAGTAACAGGCTTAAATGCAAAAGTAGATGTTTATCGAGATGCGATGGGCATTCCGCATATTTATGCCAACACCGCGCATGATTTGTTTTTCGCGCAAGGATACGTCCACGCGCAAGACCGCTTTTGGCAAATGGATTTTTGGCGGCACGTTGGCGCGGGTGAATTATCCGAAATGTTTGGCGCGGGTCAAATTGAAACCGATACGTTCTTAAAAACCTTAGGTTGGAAAAAAACCGCCGAAGCCGAGTGGGAGCAACTCAGCCCTGAATCAAAAGCCATATTGCAAGCCTATGTGGATGGCGTGAACGCTTACATCAAAGATAAAGAAGCAACCGAGTTAAGCCTTGAATATGCAATTTTAGGTTTGCCCATTTTGAGTCCTGATTATGTCATCGAAGAATGGACTCCCGTCAACTCATTAACTTGGGGTAAAGCCATGGCATGGGATTTACGCGGCAACATGGGCGAAGAAATTGAACGCGCTGTTTTGCTCAAAACGCTCACGCCTGCACAAATCAAACAACTATTTCCTGAATATCCGCAAGACCATCCTGTGATTGTTAATAAAATTGGTGATGGAAATGCAAACGTAAAACAAGATTTTGCAAACGATTTTGATTTTTCTTCTTTACCACTTGATGAAGTTCAACGTAACGCCTCATTACTTGACCTTGTGCTTGGTGACTGGAACGACGGCATTGGTTCTAACTCGTGGGCTATTTCTGGCAAACTGACAGATTCTGGAATGCCTTATTTAGCCAACGACCCGCATCTTGGAATTCAAATGCCTTCCATTTGGTATCAAGTTGGTTTGCATTGTATTGAGAAAAATAATGAATGCCCATTTCAAGTGACAGGTTTTTCATTTGCAGGCGTGCCTGGCGTAATTATTGGTCACAACGACAAAATTGCTTGGGGCTTTACAAACGTTGGTCCCGATGTGATGGATTTATACATTGAAAAAGTAAATCCCGAAAATCCGAATCAATACGAAGTCAATGGCGAATGGGTTGACTTTGAATCCTACGAAGAGACCCTCTATCCCGTCGGTGGTGAAGCGGTGACGATAACAGTCCGAAGCACACGTCACGGACCCGTTATCTCAGAATCTTATGGTCCGTTAAAAAATGAAGGCGAACCAGATGATAAAGAATTTGTGCCGTTCAAAGAACGTGCTGGAGTCGAGTTGCCAGAAAATTATGTGATTGCATTAAAGTGGACTGCATTGACACCCTCAACTCCGTTTGAAGCGATTTGGGGATTCAACAAAGCCGAAAATTGGGAAGAGTTTAGAGAAGCGGCAAAGAATTTCCATGTGCCGCCACAAAATTTATTGTATGCAGATGTAGAAGGGAATGTTGGCTATCAAATGCCTGGCGATATTCCGATTCGCAAAAATGGAGACGGCACATTGCCCGTGCCAGGCTGGACAGACGATTACGAATGGACAGGCTTTATTCCATTTGAAGAATTGCCTTATACATTTAATCCAGCAGAAGGATATATCGTCACAGCCAATAATCAAGTGCCACCACGCGATTATCCATACTTGGTCACTTACGATTGGGATTATGGTTTTCGCGCCAATCGCATTTTGAATATGATTCAAAACGCGCCTGCAAAAATTGATATTGCTTATCTACAACAAATGCAGGGCGATTCGTATGATGCCAATGCCGAAGTATTTATTCCAATTATGCAAACTGTTGATTGGCGATTCCCAAAACCAAATGAAGCTATTGCGTTTGATATGTTATCTGATTGGGATTATCAAGGCAGAATCGACTCAACCCCTGCGGCGGTGTTCAATGCCTTTTGGCGTGCTTTCTTGATAAACACATTCAATGATGATATGCCCGAAGAAAGATATTACCCCGATGGCGGCTCACGTTGGAATGAAATTATGCGAACCATGGCGCAAAACCCCAATGACCCATTTTGGGATGATAAAACAACCAAAGATGTAGTTGAAACCATGCCAGATATTATGAAAAAATCTTTTTCAGACGGCGTGGCTGAATTAGAAAGCATATTTGGAAAAGATATTTCTACATGGAAATGGGGCGATATGCACGCTTCCACTTTCCGCAATGGAACATTGGGTGAATCTGGAATCTTTTTGATTGAAGATTTATTCAATCGTGGACCGTTCCCGACAAGCGGTGGTGAAGCGATTGTCAATGCAACGGGTTGGTCGGTGCGAGATGGCTACGAAACCAACTGGCTACCATCTATGAGAATGATTGTGGATTTAGGAAATTTGAACAATTCATTAACCGTTCACACAACGGGGCAATCGGGTCATGCCTATCACCCACATTATGATGATATGGCTCCGTTATGGGCAAATATCAACTATTACCCAATGTGGTGGAATTTAGATTCAATTATGAATGATAGTGAAGAGCATTTGGTGTTAATGCCGTAAATATTGAAATGAGCGTCACCTTGAAGGTGACGCTCATTTTTTTAATAATGCTAACCACCCACCAACAACTAAACCTATGTAACTAGCAGTTAAATCTAACAAGTCAAAGGTGCGAGTAGAAAAATATTTTTGCGAAAATTCTTCTACACCGATAAAGAAAGCAAGAAACAAAGATGTAAGTACAGCAACCAGTTTTGGGTCACGTTGGGGAAGCGCGCGAATCAAACTCAATGTGACAAAGAAGTTTAATAATCCAAATAATACAAGATGTCCTGCTTTGTCACCATACGGGAAATCATATATGTTCTTAACGAATCTTGGAATTTGATTGAAGTTCGCAAGAATAATGACGGTGATTATAAAAACAAAAAATAATATAGCGATGTATTTCATAAATAAAAACTCGGAAGTTTACGCTTCCGAGTTCCGCTTTAACCTAAGATTTTGATGAACTCAGTAATCGTCCAGCCGCCGCCAGCGATAAGAAAAGCAAAATAAATCATGGTGACGATGTTGGAGATATGACCTAACAAAATAAAACCGCCGTCTTGTTGCATCATGCCAACCGCTAAAAAGATTAATGCTAAAGCAGGCAAAGTATTACTAAATGGAATAAACCCAAATGGGAACATCAACAAGATAGCACCGAGAATAAATGCTAAATTTGCAAAGACGGTCATTGTGCCAGCAGTTGTTAAACGGCTTAAGCGATGCGGCTTGCTGATTTTTTCTAAACGGTGAAACCAAACCAAAGCCTTCTTAAAACCTTCGCGCAATTTTTCAGCAGATAATTTTCTATCCGCAATAAATTTTGGCAACCATAACTTACGCGAAAACAAACGCGTAACGCCAATCAATAAAATTCCTGTTCCAAACACAGTGCTAACACCAGGAATTGAAACTGGAATTAAAAATATCAACGAAAGAATCACTGTTAATAACAACAAACTATCTGCCCCAACAATGTCCATAATTTCAACTAAGGTCACTTCATTCGCAGGCATTTTTTCAATAATCAGTTCAATCTTTTCGCCAAGTGATTCGGCTTGCAATTCATTTTCTTCTTTTTGTGATAAATCAATGTGAGACACTTTCTTTTACTTCCTTTACTTTAATTTTATGACCGAGCAAGTATAAGCCGTTTGACTGAAACCGACAACTTACAGATTATGAACGAATCAGCCAATCTCCAAAGATGAGAAAAAGCGCGCTTCCGACCACGCCCAAGCCTGCATCTATAGCCCCAATATGGTACAAGCCCCAGCCGATTAATCCGCCTAGCCATGCAACTAGAAAAAACCCAGCGACGCTTAATCCAACACATAGCAACAACCGCCAGCCATTGCCGCCGCGTATGAAATGATATATCGTCGCGGTTAATATTGCAATAATTAATCCTAACAGAAGGTTGGGGATGGTCATTTTACACAAGTAAGGGCGACTCGTGAGTCGCCCCTACAAAAAATTTATATTAAGGATTCAAATGTTTGGCGAAGAAATCTGTGATGGCGTTATAGCATGTGACACGATTTTCGTATTTCAATACATCATGTCCTTCATCTTCAAAGACCAATATTTCAATTGGTTTACCTTTGGCTTTCAATTCTCGCACCAAATCTTCTGATTCAGCCGCAACGACACGCGGGTCATTTCTGCCTTGAATCACCAACATTGGCGCAGACATATTGTGTAAATGCGACTTCGGTGAACGTTGAATCAAGAAATCTTTTTCTTCAGGTTTGGATGGGTCACCTAATGCAATTTTGAAATAAGGTTTCCATGTTTCGGGGATTCTGTCTAAGAAAGTTAGTAAATCATACGGACCAAACATATCACAAGAGGCTTTCCATAATTCTGGGTGCATACCTGCTAACATGAGAGTCATGTAGCCACCATAAGAACGTCCGACCACTGCGGCGCGTTTGACATCTAAACGCTTATCTTTGGGTAAAACTTTTGTCATAGCATGGACGTGATCGAGTCTGTCTTGTCCGCCCCAATCACGGTCAACATGTTTGGTGTAAGAGAGACCATAACCCGTTGAACCACGCACATTCGGAACAAAGACTGCAAAACCTTTTAACGTCAGGAACTGAATCAAGGGCATGGAGAACCAAGCAAAGTCTGGGCGTTCTTGACCTTGTGGACCGCCATGAATGTAATACACCACAGGGCGCGCGCCTTTGAACCCAAGTTTGGGCGAAGGCAAATATAACCGAGCAGAAACCCGTAACCCGTCGTGTGAAGCGAATGAAGCGTCTTCACCTTTAGACAGCAACGAGTCGGGAATCCCTAAAATCTTTTCGTTGGTATGCAGTGATAAATCATTTCGTTGCTTGCCTTCAATGGAATAAATTTGGGTAGGCGAAGTGGCAGTGGAAAATGAAAAAGTGAACACATCTTCATTTTTATCATAATCGAGATGTTCCAACATGCCTGCCTCAAAAGGTTCTTGACCAAGCAAAACATATTTGAGCTTCATGGTTAATTTCTTTTCATCAAAGATGCCTTCATACGCCCATGAACAACCATCAATATTGAATGTGACTAGATAGCGATTATCTTTTAGATGAGCAAGATTTTCCATTTCGCCCATGCCTTTATGCACCACACCTTTTAATTGAATCGGTTGAATGTGTTGCGGTTTTTTGAAATGGATATAGCCCAAACTATAGGTATCATCAAAAAGAGAGGTTGTAACAATAACGCCTTTTTCGCTTGGTGAAATCATGCCATCACGAAAACCATTTAATGGCACTTGCTCGCCTGCTTTTCTTTCTTCAATGGGCTTGCCATATAGCAAACTTATTTTATTGTTTGACCACAAATACAAGACGGCATCACCTACTGAATAGCCTGTGCCAAGCAACACTTGTTTATGATTTTTAGAATGAGACATGACATCGTAGCCCCATTCACTTTCGGCAATTTTGGTTAACTTGCCTGTTTTCAAATCGGCACGATAGGTTTCTTGCAAAGGTTTATCGCGCCTTTCTGCTAACAAATACACAATGCCTTTATCACGGTCACACTCACCCAAATGCACACGATATGATGCAAAAAAATTATTGAAAGCAGATTCAGGAAATCCACCATCTAATGAGATGAACATGGGCTGATAATTTTCATCGCCATCTTTATCAATCATCACCAAAATTTTATTTAAGTTGGGGAACACATAAAATGAATGTCCGCCAATGAGATGCGGATTTTGCAAAGCGATATGGGGCGGCAACAACGGCTCTGGCACACTGCCACCATAAAACATGGCATACAAACTCAAATGCCCCGTCAGGTTGCTCAAAAAATAAATTCGTTCTTCGGCATATTGCGGCACCACGAACAAACGAGCAGACATTAAAGATTCAATTCGATAGGTCATGACTCTCTCCGTTTTTTAGGATTGTTTTTTCTTAAGTATACCTAGTTTTGGATAGTGTCTAATTTTTTTGTGAAATAGGAATCTGTTCCAGAATCAAAGGTGAGGATTCGACCATTTTATTTGGCTGACCTGGAATCTTTTCCGTTGAACCTTGTGGAGAGAATTTTGTATCAAACAGAAATTCAAAAATTTCGGCAAGTACGACACGAACCCCAGTTAACATCGAATCGCGCATAATTTGCAGATAGCGTTTATCTTTGTGGAAAGCCAATCTCCACAAGGCTTTGGGGCGGAGATGATAAAAGGCTTCGGTCAATTTCACACCTAAAAATAATTCAAAGGGTTTTAGATGCGGAGTTGCTATCACTTGATTTCGATATGACCATTTTGCTAAATCTTTTTGAATAATGCTATTTGGGTCTGTGGATTTGCCATCGGATGTCCAAAAGTGTGGCGTGAGATACATAGCGTTCAAAATATCGGAATCTAATTCAAGCATACCTTTGAATTTTTCAAATAAAGTTTTCCAAGATTCTTCTTCCAAACCATAGATAATATTCGTCAAACTGATAATATTATTTTCTCGTAAAAGCCTGACCGCCTCTTTTGAAATTGTAAATGGATTATTTTTACGAATATCTACAATGACATCATCTTTCAGAGATTCAACGCCCATAACAATGTAATCTACGCCAGCTTTTTTATACAGCGGAATCAAATCTGCATCGCGGACAACATCAGCCGCGGTCATATTCAAATTTAATGAAAGCCCTAAATCCGCTTCGATAATTTTTTCGAGCAATTCTTTGGCTAACTCTCTATCAGCGGCAAAGTTTTCATCCGCAAACCAAATAATTTTTACGCCGTAGTCTTTTGCCAAAACTTTCATTTGATTCACTAAATCGTCTATACTGCGATGCCGCCACTTTTTCCAAAACATCCATTGACCACAATATACACAAGTAAGTGTGCATCCACGAGAAAATTGTAGACCTGCGGCATGGTCGAAGCCGAACATTTGATACTTTTCCCATTCCAATAATTCCCAGCCCGGGCGATACATCCAAATTTTGTATGGCGGGTTGCGGATGATTGACAACGATTTCACCATCTTTGCGCCAAACAACGCCTCGCACTTGACTCATGTCTGGGTGCTGCTCCCAAGCAGAAATTAAGTCAAGAAGCGTTTTTTCTCCTTCGCCGCGCACAATCACATCAATTTCAGGAACTTCATCTAAAATATTTTGGTAAGCATACGAGGGGTACACTCCCCCGTAAATAATTTTTGCAGTTGAATAATTTTTACGAATTTCTTTTACAGTTTGTATAACAATATTGTGTGAAGCCGTTGAGCCTGAATGACCAAGCAAAATGTAATTTGGTGAAAAATTTTTTATTTCATTAATAAGTTTTTGAAAAGACCAACCATTCATATCATGGTCAATTAATTTAACAGTGTGACCCGCATCAATTAAAGGTCCCCCAATCAAAACCAATCCAAGCGGAGTTAAATATCCGAGCCCCACTTGATTTGCAATGAAATGCCGAGCAGGGTTGATGAGCAAAATTTTTGCAGACATAGCAACTCCTTATATGATGTCATTGCGAGGGCGATGCACTTCGCCCGAAGCAATCCCCAACACAAGGAGGAGATTGCTTCGCCACAACGAACAAGAAAGTGGCTCGCAATGACATAGATAATTTGTGAAATATATCACTATTTAATTTTATGTCAAGACTTTAACAGGACCCAATAGGTATAATTCTTGAATGTCAAAATCAAAAACAATTGTTTATCTCGAAGCCTTATTTGCAGTGATTGTTTGGGGAGCATCATTTATCGCCACAAAAATTGCTGTGGAACAAATCTCCCCCGTTTCAGTGGTGTGGATGCGATTCGCAATGGGCATTCCAATTTTATTGGTTGCCGTTTTTATGCGAAAACAATTTGCATTTCCAAAAGGAAATGAATGGGCATATTTTGCATTGCTGGGTTTTTTAGGAATTTCATTTCATCAATGGTTGCAATCAAATGGTTTGCAAACTTCACAAGCCACAACCACAGCATGGATTGTTTCAACATCACCAGTGTTTATTGCCTTGTTGGCATGGTTCATTTTAAAAGAAAAACTTTCGATGATTCAAATTTCAGGAATTGCCTTAGCAATGATTGGTGTTTTGGTAGTTGTAAGTAAAGGTAATTTTGATTCAATTGCACTTGGCAATTTTGGAACGATTGGGGATTTTTTAATTTTGATTAGTGCTCTCAATTGGGCAGTGTTTTCAATTCTTTCAAGGCGTGGTTTTCAAAATCATCCATCTACCCGATTAACATTTTGGGTAATGACGCTTGGTTGGTTAATCACAACCGTTGCATTTGTTGCGGGAAAAAATTATACAGAAATTACACAACTTGATTCGCGTGGTTGGTGGGCAATGATTTTTCTCGGCATTTTCACAACAGGTTTGGCATACATTGCTTGGTTTGATGTGTTGAGTCAATTGCCTGCGGCGCAATCAGGCGCGTTTCTTTTCCTCGAACCACCTGCAAGTATGGTTGTGGCGGCAATCGTTTTATTTGAAAAAATCACATGGGCTTCTATTATTGGCGGCATTGTGATTATTTTAGGTGTTTGGTTGGTGAATAAAAAATGAAATCAAGAACAACTGAAAATGCAAGCATTACTAAAACAGAAAACGGATATATATTAAAAATCCCATCTGGAGATTCATCTGCTTATCGATTCGCACAAATTGATGATTATTTTGGACTCGCTCGAAAAAAATTTCCGCATCAATATTTGACTTTGAGCCTGCGTGCTAGAACCTCAGCCTTTCCTTTGTCTGGAACTTGGGGGTTCGGCTTATGGAATGACCCATTCGGAATGAGTCTTGGTTTTGGTGGAAATAAATTTCGTTTACCCACTTTGCCAAATGCGGCTTGGTTTTTTGGCGCATCGAAAGAAAATTATTTATCATTTCAATATGATTACCCCGCCAATGGATTCATTGCCCAAAGTTTTCGTTCTCCAAAGTTTCATCCATATTTAATTTTGGCTGGGCTGGCGTTTCCATTTAGAAAAATACAAACACGCAGATATTTATCCGAAGTCATTATGGAAGATTCTTTTTCTCTCAGCGTAGACCCAACTCAATGGCACAGCTACCAACTTGAATGGAGTCCGAAGCGAGTGGTTTGGAAAGTAGATGATGCTGAGGTGTTTGAATCGTCAGTGAGTCCGAATCCGCCCTTGGGGTTGGTCATCTGGATTGATAATCAATTTGCATCATTCACACCTGATGGAAAACTTGGGTTTGGAACTTTAGCAAATGAAGAAGCGTGGTTGGAGATTGCGGACCTCGTAATCCGTGATTCGTAATGCGTAATTTACGAATCACGGATTACGCATTACGTTTTAGAACAACCCTGTCCAAAAAGTTGGAAAGAAAGTTTTTATCAAAGCATCGGCAATCAAACCTAAAATTAAATATCCGCCAAATTGACGGTTATGTTGAAATGCAAAACCTGAAAACCAAACGGGCCAAAACGCTTTGGCAATTTCAGGTGCTTCAGCAGGTTTGGGATGATTCAAAACTTTTATCACTGCTAAGGCTTCTTTATAAGCAAGAAAAACAATTAACATAATTGGAGTGAAAAAACCATTTAAGATTAAGTACAAAGTGACAACATAAATTAAAACGATGGCAATTTGGTCTACACGGCGGGCGAACTTCTCACCCACACGTACAGGGAATGTGCCCACGCCTTTGGCTTTGTCATCATCATGCTTATCAATATGTTTGGCGATATTGATGCTAGCGACACTTAATCCAAACGGAACGCCAGCCAGTGCTACATTCCAATCCCAAATTCCTGATAAAACAAAATATACACCACCAATCAAAATTGGTCCCCAAATGAGGAAGATAGAAAATTCACCAAGTCCCCAATATTTGAATGGATAGGTGTAAGCAAGTAATGTCACAGCACCTACAGCAAATAAAATAATCGTTGTGCTTGAAAAACCTGTGTAATACAGCGCATAAATTCCTGAAAGTGTTGCTAAAAATCCGCTGACGAGGAACCAACGAATCGATGTGGCTTTATCCCAAAAATTTTGCACAAGCGGATGCACACCATATTGTGAACGGAAATAATTATCTTTATCCACGCCGCGAGAATAATCAGTGTAATCATTCAAAATGTTGTTTGTGCCGTGAGCAATGAACAAACCGAGAGTCACTATCAGGAACGGCACCCAACTAAAATATCCGTCACGAGCCGCGAGAATCCCTGCAATCACACATGAATATACAGTGACTAACGTCACAGCAGAACGAGTTGCGATTAACCATTTGGAAACAACATCAAGTGCATCCCATTCTTTTTTATCGTCCATCTTAATTAACTGCCACGAGGCTTTGCGCCACATGCTAAAATTGATATTCATAAGTTCTCCTTTTTAATCGTAAGGGCACAGCGAGATAATTAAAAATACTAGCTATAATTTGTTTCGCTGTGCCCCTACACAATGGCAAAATTATACTACCGTTTGTGAAATATGATACAATGCGAATCGGAGAATAAAAATGAAAGAAACCAAGCAAGAATATATCCCCGCTTTAAGTTTTCGTTTTCTCACCCCCTTTTATGATTTCATTCAAAAATATATTGTGCGCGATGTGCGTTATAAAACTTTATTGATTCAACAAGCCAATATTCAAGCAGGTCATAAAGTTTTGGATTTAGGTTGTGGCACAGGCACGCTTGCAATTATGGTTAAAGAATCGCAACCTGATGCGGATGTGTTTGGCTTGGATGCTGACCCCGATATGCTCAAAGTTGCCAAGCAAAAATCTGATGAAAAAAACGCCTCTGTCACATTTGACACAGGATTCACTAACGAATTGCCTTATCCCGATGCGACATTTGACCGCGTTATGTCTAGCATTATGATTCATCACTTAAAAACACCCGATAAAATCAAAACTGCGAAAGAAGTTTTTCGTGTGTTGAAACCGGGCGGCGAATTACACATCATTGACTTTGGCAAACCGTATACTTTGTATGGAAAAATGCTTGGTCCGTTTTTGTATAGATTTGAAGAAGCCAATGACAACATTGCTGGCGACTTGCCAAAAATTTTTGGTGACCCTGGATTGAAAACAGAAATTACAGGACATTTCTGGACGTTTTTTGGAGATTTGGCTTTTCTTAAAGGCAAAAAGAATTAACCACAGAGTTCACAAAGATCACTGAGAAAACCCTTTTTTTAATCTCTGTGAACTCAGTGCTCTCTGTGGTAAAAAGAAAACATCATGGCACGAATTGAATCCAGGCTCTTTGTTTCAAAATCAATTGAAGATGTTTTTTCGTTTTTGAGCAAACGAGAAAGTCATTTGCGATTCATTCCGCGCATGGTTTCGTTGACTCAAACCTCTCAAGGTGATTTTGCTCAAGTTGGTGGGACATCCGAAGGAATGCTAAATTATTTTGGAATCAAAATTCCTGTGGGATATGAAATTACAGAAAATGTAACAAATCAAAAATTGAGCATGAATGGCAAAATGCCTTATGTAAATTTCAAAGATGGCTATTTATTAAATAAAAAAGACAATGGAACAGAAATTACGTTTTGGCTAGAGTTAACTCCGTTTGGCTACGCAAAAATTTTTTCGCCGTTTGCTGGGCTGATTGGGAAAGTCCATGCTTGGGAAACGTTGAGAAATTTGAAAAGAGAAATTAACTCGTAGGGGCGAGGTCCTCTCGCCCAATATTTACGATAAATAAAAAGAGCGGGAGAACCCCGCCCCTACAAAAAAACATGGCAATTGACCTTTACAAACCCTTCACCAATCCAATCACCCGCGAGACGTTTCGTTGTATTTCGTCTAAACCAGAAGCCTACACAATGGAATGGACTGTCGCACCCGGAGGATTTGTCCCGTTTGAACATGTTCACGTGGCACAAGATGAAATCTTCCACGTAGAAAGAGGCGCAATGCGGGCGAAGGTCAATGGTCAAGAACAGTTTGCAAAAGTCGGAGATACGTTAATTGCTCCACGTGGAGTCAAGCATATTGCTTACAATGATAAAGATGAGCCGTTGGTTTGCATTGTGGAATATAAACCTGGGCTTGACCATTACACAACGATGCAGTGTTTTGCAGGTTTGACGATGGATGGTTTCATTGATAATAGAGGTTTGGTGAGTATTCCGAGAATTATGTATTTGTTAAAACGATTTGAAGCGTTATCACTTCCCCGCCCCGCCTTTGCACCTGAATGGATGTTTCGATTTGGTATGGAATTTTTTTATCGTGTTGGCATGGTGTTGGGTTGGGAAAGTTTGTATAAAAAATATACGCATAAATAATTTTCGTAGGGGCGAGGTCTTCTCGCCCGATATTTATGATAATAAAAGGGCGGGAGAACCCCGCCCCTACAAGAAAAAAATGGAGAATGAACATGAATCTAAAACTCTGGATTTTCGCAATACAAAAACCTGTCAAAGAAAATGACATCAACGTTTGGAACAGTTTCGATGTCATCGCCAAGTGGTTAATTTCCACACGCGCCACAGTGACACAACTCACTTTGTTATCTGGAGTCATCGCAGGCTTGCTTGCCTTTCGCGATGGCTTTTTTGATTTTCCACTTTGGCTAGCAATGACTTTGGGAATTTATTTCGCGCATTCTGCTGAAAACTTGGTCAATGACTATATTGATTACACGCGCGGCATTGACGAAGATAATTATTATCGCGGGCAATATGGCATTCATCCGCTTGTGCATAAATTTTGGACGAAGCAAGATTGGGCACGTTGGTTTATCTTTGCAGGGACAGTCGCCGTTGCGTGTGGTGTGTTCGTTGCGTTTTATACAAACTTCTCACCTATCGTCATCGCACTTTTTATTTTCGGCGTAGCAATTCTTCCAACATACGCATGGCCCCTCAAATATTTAGGTCTCGGCGAAATTCTGATTTTTATCAATTGGGGCATGGTCTTAATCCCAGGCATGTATTCCATTATGGCTGGTGAAATTCCAAGCAACTTGACTCAACTCGTAATGGCAGGCATGGCATTCGGATTTGGATTCGGCAGTTTCAACTGGGGTAAACACATTGATAAAATTGAAGCGGATAAAAAGAAAGGCGTTGGTTCACTTCCCGTTCGGCTTGGTGAATCCGCCGCTAGAATGGTCAACATTTTTACAGTTTTGCTCGCGTACGCACTTGTTGTTTATCTCGTCATCACTGGATTTTATTATCCAACTGTTTTATTGGTTTTCCTCGCCGCAGGTCGCGGATGGAATGTGATTAAACTCTTAAGCAAACCACGTCCAAGCGAAGCACCCGCAGGTTTTGAATTATGGCCCCGTTGGTTTTCTACTCCACAATTAATGCACATCCGTTTATTTGGTGCAATGTATATTTTGGGAATCGTTTTGGATATTGTCTTGAGAAGAATTCTCTAAAAACATTTGCCACAGAGCACAGAGTTCTCAGAGTTTTTAAAAAGTTTTTCTCAGCGGTCTCTGTGAACTCTGTGGCTAAGCATGTAAAAAGGAATCAAAATGAAAATCGCAATTACTGGCGGAACAGGTTTTATCGGCAGGCATCTGGCGCATGATTTAATTTCTCGCGGACACGAAGTCATCATCATCTCGCGTGGATATTACACACGCAACACGCAACCGATTCAAGGTGCGACAATTATTCAACTTGACGCAAACGACACAGCAAAACTCACCGAAGCATTTCGTGGATGTAATGCTGTCGCTCATTGTGCAGGCACCAGTGTTGAAGACGGCAGGCAAACTTTACAGCAACTCCATGCAAATGGTGCGCGTTCTGCTGTCACTGCCGCAGAAAATGCTGGCGTGAAAAAATTTGTTTTGCTCAGTTACCTTACTGTGCGACCCAACACCAGCTCGCAATATTTGGATACCAAATGGCAAGGCGAAGAAATTGTCCGTGCCTCAAAACTTAATTACACGATTCTCAAAGCGGGTCTTGTCTATGGCTCAGGTGACCATTTGCTAAATAACTTGAGCAATCTGTTTAAGAAAATGCCAATCTTTGCTCAAGTTGGATTGAAAGAAAAAAATGTGCGCCTTCTCGCCGTTGAAGATTTGGTGAATGTGATTCGTGAAACCCTATTAGACGAAACCCGCCTCTCTCGCCAAACTGTAGCTGTGATGGGACCCGAAGAATTTCCCTTCTCCCAAGCCGCTCGTCGCATTGCCAAAGCACTTGGTAAATCCATTATTGTCTTGCCATTCCCAGTTTTTTTTCACCGTATCTTGGCATTCTTCTCCGAACGCTTCATGCCAAAACCCTTGATCACAAAGTCTCAAGTCCAAATGCTTGCGGATGGAATTAGTCAATCCACGCCAGAAAGTGTTCAACTCCCTGATGATATGAAACCGAAAATTGGGTTTACAGAAGAGCAAATCAAAAAGGGTTTGCCGAAGTGAAAAGCGAACAGAAATTAGTTAATAGTAAATTATTAATTTGGCTTTCAATTGTATCGATTTTATGTTGTCTGACCGGATGCTTGTTTATGTTGGGTGGTACGAGTGGGACAGAATTGCCAGGTGCCGTAATAAAAGTTAAGGTTCCATCAAATTACAACCTAGAAACGACATTTATAACAATAGAAAATGTATTATTAGAACAAGGTTATGCAAAGCAGCCTTATGATGATTGGCTTACTCAACAAGCATACATAAAGTCAAATTTTGAAGTAGCCTATGACCCATTTGATGAACCTCAACAAGAATTAATGGTTGTATACTTGCACTTTTATGAGGGCGAAGCAAGTCAATTTAGCAGCGAGGGAATTCAAGAATATGCAAAATTAGAAGAAGCGTTAGATATAGTGGGATTAAAGTCTGTGGCAGAAGATCAAGCAGATAGAGACCATGCAAGGTGGGCTGCTACTCCGCAGATGTTTAATGATCGTCATAATAGTTTACCAATGTTCATTCCGCGTATTGCTGGTGTATTAATAGGAATAGCCGCACTTTTATTGTATGGAGCGATAATCCTTTATCCAGCATTCTCTATTACACCAAAAATCATTAACTATTTTAGAATACCTATCACCATAAAGAGAGCAATATTTGTTTTAATGTGCAGTTTGTTAGCACCTGGTTTGATTTTATTAACTCCATTTGGTCCGCCCTTTTTAGCACCTTTACCAATAGCCTTTTTATTTGCATTACTAGCCCCTCCACTTCTTATATTGCTTGCAATTTCTTTTGTGGTTGTAGTGATTATTGCATTCATAGTTTCAATGCGAATTTGGAGAAGTGATGAAAAACAAGCAATTACTCAACAAAGTCTATTACCAAGCACCACTGGCGAATCGGATTATGAGCAAAATTCTAAAAGCAAAAAAGATGCCAACTAGTTCAGCTAGTTAATTTTCTACAGCACTATATGCAGTTTCTTCAATCCCCTAAAAATTGGATGCTCTTGCCATTCCAAAACATCTAATTTCGCTTACGAAAAAAAATCACAGTTTATCTTTAATTAATTCAAATTCTTTCTGCTTGCCTTCTCGTTTTGACCAACTCTTAAGTTCTTCAATATTGACCTTGTTTTCTTTAGAAACCAAAATCGCTTGGCTTAAAGATTGCTTATCACCCCAGTGATAATAAGCGGCGAGTCTGTCTTTGACGCAATCGGTTGCTGAAATCACTTTCAAAATCCCTGTCGAAAGTTTTACTTGATGGGTTCGGTTAACTACTTCATCGCCAACCGTTAAAGGACCTGGTGGAAATTCAACGATGTAAATCGATTCGGGGTGTTTGAAATATCTATGTTGTTCAACAAAACCAATCTCGTGCATAGCAGAAATCAATTTTCTTCTGCTTACTGAATAAATATCCACCAAATCAATATCTTTTGAAATATATTTATTGTTACTATACAATGATACTGATGCCCCACCTGATAAAACGACTTCAATTCCATTTTCTTCCAAATGTGAACAGACATACGCTCCAATTTCTAATTGGGTCATTTCATTAATCTGTTTCATAATGGCTTGTTACGACGACGCGGTCTGCGTCTGTTCATTAAAAGATTTTCTTGGATTTCTTTAGGATAAAAGGTCAGCGCTTTTTCTAATAATGGTTTTAATTCTTTGAGAAATGGGTATCGAGGATTAAATTCATACACCCGAGTCCTGCCCGCATTTTGACTGACAAATATCCCCCCCGCTTCTAACCCATCCATTTGCTTTTGAATTTGGCTGAGGCTAATGTTAAAAAAACTAGCAATTTCCGTTGAATATCCTTTTTCACGGATAAGGATAAACAAAAGAACTTTTTCGCGAACGGCAGAGCCTAAAATTGCTTCAAGCATAATAAACCTATTTTGTAGATTATATCACCTATTTTATAGGTTCTATCACAAACTCACATTCAATTTCCTCAATCCACGAAAAATCGGATGTTCCTGCCATTCCAAAATATCTGATGCTAATTTCAAATTGGGGAACCGACGTAATATAGTTTCAAATGCAATTTCTGCTTCTAAGCGGACTAATGGAGCGCCAATACAATAGTGAATTCCAAGCCCAAAACTGAGGTGGCGACCTTCACTGCGAGTGATGTCAAATGTGTTGGGGTTATTAAATCTTTCAGGGTCACGATTGGCAGAGCCGAGAATCGTGTTTACCAAATCCCCTTTGTGAATCAATTTACCTTTTATTTCAGCATCTTCTAATGCAGAGCGATATGTAATTTGCACGGGGTTATCGTAACGAAGAATTTCGTCAATAGCAGAATCAAGCAAAGCAGGATTTTCTTTTAATAATTTCAATTGGTCTGGATGTTGAAGCAATGCCAAAATTCCATTGCCGATTAAATGAGTCGTGGTTTCGTGACCTGTGCTTAATAAAATATTGATGTTGGCGACGAGTTCCTCTTCTGTCAGTGTGGCAGATGCCACAGGTTCATGAATCAATTGTCCCGAAGTGTGATGCGGAACAGGACAACCATCTACATCTGATACTGAAAGCAAAATGCTTAGCAAATCCTCCCCCATATTGTCACGGCGTTTGTTGGCTAAATCTTTTATGTATTCTGTCATCTCGCCTAAACCTTGTGCAGCGCGTTCCAACAAATGTTGAGGTTTATTTTTTACCGTGCCAAGAATCGCAAATAAATCATCTGACCAATTTTTGAATTTATCACGGTCACTGGCAGGTAAGCCGATTAATTCCGCAATCACCATCACAGGCAACGGATAGGCAAGGGCTTGAATGACGTCTATCTCGTCATTTGCGGAGTCGAGCAAATCATTTACAGTTTGTTGAATAAACGGGCGCAGACGTTCGACATAACGCGGCGTGAAAGCATGATTCATCAAACTGCGCAGATGAGTATGTTGAGGCGGGTCTGAATAAAAAACAGTTTTGGAAAATGAATGATAAACAGGTTGAGCAATTTGTTTTTCGTGTTCGTGCAAACGTTCAAAATTTCTCATCAACCCCTGTGCGCGAGAAAAACGTTCATCGAGATAAAGCGAAGCAATATCATCATAGCGCGTGAAAACCCAAAAACCCATTTCAACATCCCAGTGAATGGGGTCTTGTGTGCGAAGTGTTTCGTAAAAGGGATATGGATTCGCACGGATGTTTTCTTTTTGTAAATTCGTGAGACTCAATGAATCCATTTTTTGAGATTATACTACAAGATACTCGATTGTGAAATTATTTACAATCGGAGATTTGACCTCTCGCCTCTCTCTTTATTTGAATATGGTTCATAACCCCAAACTTTTGGCTTCGTTCCAAAATGAGTCCATTTCTTCCAAAGTCATGTCTGATAAATTTTTGCTTTGTTCTTTGGCTCGTTTTTCAACATGCACAAAACGTTTTTTGAATTTTATGTTTGTATTTCGCAAAGCAGATTCGGCATCTACATATTTCCAACGAGCGAGATTCACTAACACAAAAAATAAATCTCCAATTTCAGAAGCGAGTTCAAAATCGGTTTCGGCTTTTTTGATTTCTTCAATTTCTTCTCGCACTTTATCTAAAACGTTGTCTATTTCTTTCCAGTCAAAGCCTACTCTGGCGGCACGGTCTTGATATTCTTGTGCTTGACTCAATGCAGGTAATGAAATTGGCACACCATCTAAAATTCCTTTTGATTCTTTTTTACCGCCTCTTTCTTTCTCTTTTAATTTTTCCCAATTTTGTAACACGCCTTCTACCCCATCGAGTTTCAAATCTCCAAACACATGCGGATGACGACGAATGATTTTGTCGTAAATATGTTTGATGACTTGTGTAGTATTAAATTCTTTTGCTTCACTGGCGATTTGTGCATTCAAAACAATTTGCAAAAGCAAATCTCCAAATTCTTCGCGCATTTCATTGACATTATTTGAATCCATTGCAGAGATAGTTTCATAAGCTTCTTCTAGCAAATGTTTTCGCAGGGTTTGGTGAGTCTGCTCTTTATCCCACGGGCAACCATCAGGTGCACGGAGATGGGCTGTGATTTCGGCAAATGATTCAAACGATGTCCCCTCGCCTAATGTTGGAATAAATAAATTAAATATTGAGGAAAAATTATTTCCAATATCACCTAATCTTTCTTCGTTCTTCTTTCCTCCTTCAACAGCAATTATTTTATGCTCGGAAGGATATACTGATAACAAAACTTTTTTAATTTGCAACGCTAACTCCTGTGAATCAATATTCAAAATTAAAGTATCTGCGTCTGGTGGTGTGGGAGGATAATGCAGAGGCGTAAATAAATGCCCGTTGAGCAGAGTCAACTTGGAGGGTGGTGTGAGGCGAAGTGTCTTGAAGATAGAAGCGATTTGTAAAAAATCCATTTTTTCTCTATTCCGGAGTGCGTCGCGCTTATCCTGCTGAAATAAATTCAAATTTGTATAGCGCGACGCACCCACTTAGTTAAAAAGATAATCCGTAATTCGTAACTCGTAAAATAAATTACGGATTACGCATTACGGATTATTCTAATTGATTGTAAAAATTTTAACGCTTGGTATAAGTTGGTGCTTTGCGGGCTTTCTTGAGACCAGGTTTCTTGCGTTCTTTGATGCGGGCATCACGCGTAAGCAAACCTTTTTTGCGAAGTGCTGAAGTCCAATCCGCATTGAGAACTTGCAAAGCGCGAGCCACGCCGAGGCGCACAGCATCCACTTGCCCAGCCACACCACCACCATTGACCAACACAGTCACATCATATTTTTTTGCTTCTTGCCCTACTACACCGAATGGTCGCAAAACACTTTCAACATCACCGTATCGAGAGAAAAAAGCAGTTGCTTCTTTTTCGTTAACAGTGAATTTACCGCTGCCTGCTACCAAACGAACACGTGCAGTGCTTTCTTTACGGCGACCAATGCCTTCATAATATTGAGCCATAATACTTACCTCTTATTCTGCTTTCTTAATTTGTGTGCCATGCGGGTGATTTGGTCCCGCATAAATTTTCAAACGCTTCAATACGGCGCGTCCCATTTTGTTGTGTGGCAACATGCCCCACACAGCATCACGCAAGGCGCGGTCTGGATGTGTAGCAAGTTGGTCGCGCAATGAAATGCTTTTCAAACCACCAGGGTAACCTGAATGGTGATGATATA
Source organism: Anaerolineales bacterium (assembly GCA_016789365.1). Taxonomy (GTDB): domain Bacteria; phylum Chloroflexota; class Anaerolineae; order Anaerolineales; family Villigracilaceae; genus Villigracilis. The sequence continues at coordinate 6,910 of JAEURH010000006.1, read as the reverse complement.
TTTTTGAAGTGAGGCGTGATTCTGTTTTTGTGCCAGTCACGGTCACTTTTTCAGTATTCACAATCACCACAAAATCACCCATTTCAACACCGGGCGTAAAAGTTGGTTTGTGTTTGCCAAGCAAAAGATGTGCCACACGCGCGGCAAGGCGACCGAGGTTTTGACCTTCGGCATCAATCACAACCCAATCTCGTGTGATTTCAGCGGCTTTCGGATAATATGTTTTTTGTTGCACGTTCATCTCTCCGTTTCAAAATTCTTTCAATATTCAACTTCAACTAATGCCAATCCATGTGCAGGCGCTAAGCCTGACGGAAGGTTTACTTTTTTATTTGATACAGCATCGCGCACATCTTTCAACGAACACTTGCCTTGTGCAAACGATATTTGGATAAATACCATTCTTCTTACCATGCGATATAAAAACGCATCAGCACTGACTTCAAACTGCCACTCACCCTGCGGCTTTTTTCTCCACTGACATTTCGTTATCGTCCGAATGGTCGTGCCATCAGGTGAAGTCTTCGAGCCAAAGGCAGAAAAATCATGTTTGCCTAAAAAGAGACTGGCACATTCTTTTAGAGATTCTTCATCAAACTTTGCTCTCACACGCCAAGCAAATTTTTCTCGTAACGGGTCACGGATTGGGTTGTAAAACAACCTGTATTGATATGTCCGTGAAACTGCATCAAAGCGCGGATGAAATTCTGCTTTTGCAATTTGCAATTTTTTGATTGCAATGTCGCTCGGCAGTTTAGCATTGATTGCATTCAACAATTTTTCAGAATTTTGATTCCATTCAGAAAAATCAAATGTCGCAACTTGTCCGCTAGCATGTACGCCTGTGTCGGTTCTTCCAGCCATTAAAATGCTTTTGCCAGTCCAGCCGATTTGTTGCAAAGCATTTTCTAATTCGCCTTGCACTGTGCGGGCGTTTGCTTGTTTTTGGCTTCCTGCAAAGTTCGAGCCGTCGTAAGCAAGTGTAAGTTTGTAACGTGCCATTGCCAGTAATCGGTATTCAGTGTTCAGTTTTTACTGATAACTGATTACTTTTCACTGAATACTGGTTCTTTATTCTTCAACTAACTCAAGCACTACCATCTCAGCGGCATCGCCGAGGCGTGGACCAAGTTTGATAACACGAGTGTAACCACCATTACGAGTGGCGAAGCGTGGCGCAATTTCGTCAAATAAACGCTTGATGATTTGATTATCACCAAGTTTTGAAACTGCCAAACGGCGGGCATTTACTTTTTCGTCAGCGGCACCGTCTGCGCTTTTCTTGGCGAGCGTAATCAACTTTTCGGCTTCACCGCGTACTGCGGCGGCTTTGGCTTTCGTGGTTTGAATCCGCTCGTGTGTAAATAATTGTTTAATTAGGTTACGGCGCAGAGCAATGCGTGCGCTCTTTGTTCGTCCTAATCGATAACCTGCTACTGAATGTCGCATTTCTTAACTCTCCGATGATTGGTCTTTCATGTAGCCCTTTTCGCGCATTTTGTCGCGGAGTTCATCTAAACTCTTTTCGCCAAAATTGCGAATGGACATGACCGCGCTTTCACCTTTTTCAAGCAGTTCAAGCACATCACCTACTGTGGTGATGCCTGTGCGTTTCAATGAATTGAACACGCGCACAGAAAGGTCTAGGGCTTCGACGGGGGTATCAGCCAATTCACTGCTTAAGCGACTCCCTGAGGTTTCGCCGCGTTCGACTGTAACTGTCAACATTTCTTCATTGATACCTGCTACATAGCGTAAGTGGTCAATGAGGATGCGAGCAGAAGAGCTCAAAGCACGTTCAGGAGATACTGTGCCGTCTGTCCAGATTTCTAAAATTAATTTGTCGTAATTGGTGCTTTGACCTACACGGGCTGAAGCCACTTCCCAATTTACACGTTTGACTGGGCTGAAAATTGCATCCACTGGCAATTCGCCAATAGGCATGTGCCCAGAACGGTCATTGGCTGGTGAATAACCACGTCCACGCTCAACCACAAATTCGATGTCGAGTTTGGTCTTGGGATTATCCACTGTGAAGAGATAGGTATCTGGGTTGACTACCTCAATTTCAGCAGGCGTGATGATGTCTGCGGCGGTGACGGTGCCTTCGCCTCTGACTTCCAGATGCATACGTGCGCTGTCTACACCATCCATCTTGATGCGGATTTGTTTAATCTGCAACATGACTTGGATGACATCTTCACGCACGCCGGGGATGTCACTAAATTCATGCAGAACATCCGCAAAGCGAACGGAAGTGATTGCTACACCTTCTAAAGAAGAGAGCAATACGCGGCGCAAGGCATTGCCGAGCGTCACACCATAGCCACCTTCCAGTGGGCTTATTACGAATTTTCCATAGTTTCGAGCTTCTGCTTCGCGCTCGATTTTTGGCATAACCATGTTTGTGATGATACCAGTCACGGTTCACCTTTCCCTTTTGATTCTGCTCAAGTTCAGCACCCAATTTGACGGTCTGAACTTGAGGCGGTTTGAGGATTAGCGTCTGGAATAATATTCGACGATTAATTGTTCGTCGAGAGTTCCATCAATTTCTACACGTTCTGGCATACGCGCCACAGAACCGCTCAATGATTTAATATCACGATTGAGCCAGCTGGGGGCGTTGCGTTTTTCGGCATAGGCGTTCAGGTCTTTGAAGTAAGTCAATTTACCTGAACCTTCACGCACTGCAATGACATCACCTTCGCTGAGGAGCATGGAAGGCACGTCGGTGCGGCGACCGTTTACGGTGAAATGACCATGTGTAACGAGAACGCGGGCTTGTGCGCGGCTGGCGGCATAGCCGAGCCGATAAACAACATTATCTAAGCGTGATTCGAGGATTTGAAGCAAGTTCAAACCTGTAAGACCGCGGCGTGTGATTGCCGTATCATAATAGCGGCGGAATTGGCGTTCTAATACACCATACACACGACGAGCCTTTTGTTTGGCACGCAATTGACGAGCAAAGTCGGAAGAGCGACCCATATTACTGCCGCCGCCTCTGCTTGCTGTGCGTCCATGTTGACCGGGCGCGAAGCTACGTTTTTCAAAGGAGCATTTGGGGGTAAAGCAACGCTCGCCTTTGAGATAAAGTTTTTCACCTTCGCGCCGGCAAAGTTTACATACCGGACTTAACATTTTAGCCATAAATCTACAACCTCATTCTTATACGCGTCGCTTCTTGGGCGGACGGCAACCATTGTGCGGCACGGGGGTCACATCTGCAATCGAGCGGACTTTTAAGCCCATGGCTTGCACTGCACGAATCGCATTTTCACGACCAGGACCAGGACCTTTTACAATCAAATCCACTTCTTGCAAGCCGATTTGTTGTGCGGCTTTAATCGCTTGTTCAGCGGCAAGGCGGGCGGCAAACGGCGTGCTTTTGCGTGAGCCTTTGAAGCCAGCCGAACCAGCGGAGCCCCAAGCAATGGTATTGCCTTCCGGGTCTGTGACGGTAACAATTGTATTATTGAAGGAAGCAAAAATATGCACCTGCCCGTAGGACAGATTACGCTTCCCTTTTTTCGCGCCAGCGGCGCGGCGGGTGGAACGAACACTCTGAGCCATTTTCTATATACCTTTCTGGCAGGGTTATTTCTTTGCTCCGCGGCGACGACCACGTCCCGCGACGGTTTTCTTCGTACCTTTGCGGGTACGCGCATTTGTTTTTGTACGTTGACCATTCACCGGCAAATTGCGGCGATGTCGTAAACCACGATATGAACCGATTTCAATTAAACGTTTGACGTTCATTTGAACTTCACGGCGCAAATCACCTTCAACCTTATAGTGCTTTGAAATATAGTCTCGGATTGCGGAAACTTCTGCTTCGGTCAGGTCTTTGATGCGCGTATCTGGGCTAACTTTTGTATCAGCCAAAATTTTACGCGCCCGAGTCGGACCAATACCAAAAAGATAAGTCAAGCCTACTTCAGTGCGCTTATTGCGCGGGAGGTCAACACCTTCAATTCTTGCCATAGGTTATTACCCTTGTCTCTGTTTATGTTTTGGATTTTCGCAAATAATAAATACAACACCCTTGCGCCGAATAATACGGCACTTGGCACAACGTTTGCGAATAGATGGTGAAACTTTCATAAAATAAATCTCCTAACTTGTGGCTGTGCAAGTCACAGCCAAACACTTAATTATACTGTCCGATTATCAATTCGTCCATACTTTTATCGGTCATCTGCTGAGGTTACAAGACAGTCAGGATGAGGGGTTCTCCTTCGGTAACGGCAACCGTATGTTCAAAATGTGCCGTCAAAGAACCATCAGCAGAAACAACCGTCCATTGGTCAGGTAGGACGCGCGTCTGAAACGTCCCAATGAGCACCATCGGCTCAAGTGCAATCGTCATACCGGGCTTCAACACTGCGCCAGTTCTCGCAATACCAATGTTTGGCACTTGCGGACCTTCGTGCATTGTTCGCCCGACTCCATGCCCCGTGTATTCACGCGTGACATGTAAACCATTGCTTTCGACAAAATTTTGTATCGCCGCTGAAACGTCACCCGTGCGATTGCCTTTTCGCATCTTTTGGATGCCAACAAACAACGCTTCTTCTGTGACCTTCAACAGGTGCGCTGCTTCGGGGGAAATTTCTCCCACCCCAGCCGTAAACGCTGAGTCTGCAACGTACCCTTCATGGATTGTTCCACAATCTACTGAAACAATATCCCCTTCCTTCAACTTGCGTTTCGGGTTAGGAATTCCATGCACCATTTCATCATTCAAACTTACTGTAATAGATGTTGGAAATGGCGGGCGGCCATAGCCTTTGAATGGCGATACACAATTGTATGACTTCAGCACTTCCTCAGCAGCCGCGTTGAGGTCAGCAGTCGTCATACCTGGTTGTAAAAGTTCTCTTACTTTCGCCAGCACTGTTGCATTGATGCGCCCTGCTTCACGCATAATCTTTAATTCAGCAGGTGTTTTGATATTTATCTGGCGGTCAAACATTTTTTCCTTATTTCTGTAAAGGGTGCGTCGCACTCTTGTTAATCAGGCAAATCTATCAAGCAGACTTATCTCATTAATAAGATTTATCCTTTTCATGCAGTGCGACGCACTCTCGCTTTATATTTTCAAAGCCGCGAGCAACTCTTTTGTCACTTGCTCTACGGGCTGTGTTCCATCTATTTTGATTAATTTACCAGCCGCCTCGTAATGTTCAACCAACGGCATGGTTTGTTCAAAGTACACGCGGATTCGTTTGGTGACTGTTTCTACTTTGTCATCTTCACGTTGGTACACTTCTGAACCGTCTATATCACAAATACCTGCTTGTTTTGGCGGGTTGAACTTTTCGTGATAGATGTGACCTTGTGCTTTGCAAGTCCAACGTCCACTAGCGCGTTCTACCAAAATAGATTCTGCGGCAGTGATGTATGGCACTGAGTTCACTTCACTATTACTAAATTCAGCCAGCATATCGTCAAGTGCTTCGGCTTGAGTTGGGGTGCGAGGAAAGCCGTCTAAAATAGCACCCAACTCGCAGTCAGGTTTAGAGATGCGGTCTCGAATCATGCTGATAGTCAAGTCATCAGGCACAAGTTCGCCTTTATCTAAAATTGCCTTGACCTGTTTACCAAGTTCGGTTTGATTTTTAATGTTCTCACGAAACAAATCTCCAGAAGAGATGTGAGCAAGTTTGCTCGTTTCAGCCAAAATTCTGGCTTGTGTGCCTTTGCCAACACCGGGCGGACCGAGCAAAACAATGTAAGTTGCCATTACTTCTCCTTAGCGGACGAGCAATGATTCCTGATAGCCATGCAATTTTAATTCTGCATCAATATTTTGGAAGGTATCACGTACGACACCGACCACAATCAACAAACCTGAAGATGTGATTAGGAAAATGCCCGTTTGGTTGGCTGTTGAAGCAAAGCCTAATGAACTGAGCAATAAACCAATTAAGAATGGCAAGATTGCGATAAGCCCAAGAAATACTGCACCAATTAAGGTAATGCGACGTTGTACTGTGCCTAAATATTTTTGAGTTGCGGCGCCTGTGTGAACACCTGGAATGCTTGCGCCCATTTTCTTTAAGTTATCGCCATAATTTTGTTGGTCGAACATCACAGTGGTGTAAAAGAATGTAAAGGTTACAACCATGAGGAAGTAAATTAACCAGTAGCCCCAATTATCTAAGCCACCAGAGGTGTTACCAAAAAAGTTTTGGACATTGAGGAAGAAATCTCTCACGCCAGGATTTTCGCTGGTGACAAACCAACTAGCAACAATGACTGGGAATTGCAAAATCGCGCTGGCAAAAATCAAAGGAATCATGCCAGAAAGATTTACCATCAATGGCAATGTACCTTTGACTGGCATAGACATACGATTGCCTACGCGGCGCCCTGGGTACATGACTGGCACGTTACGACGACCTTGTTGCACATACACAATCACCAAAACTGTAAGCGCAATCACAACAAGGGTAAAGGCTAACATAATCCAGCGGGTTTGTTCATCTGCAAGTAAAGAAACCAATTGCGATGGGATTTGCGAAACGATACCTGCGAAAATAATCAAAGATAAGCCCTGACCACGAATACCATATTCGGAAATTAATTCGCCGAGCCAAATGGCAAACATCGTTCCAGCGGTCATGGCAATCAGAACTGTCCAAGAAGGAAGAGCCAAATCTGGGTCAGTTAGACCGAAAGGTAAAATCGGTTGTCCGCTACCTTGAATTGATAAAGCATTGAAAATATTAATTTGCCCAATGGATGATAATGCCGCCATTGGAACTGCTAAATAGTATGTCCATTTTTCTTGCCAGCGGCGACCTTCACGCGGGTCTTCTTGAATACGCTTCTGCAAGGAAGGGATGATAGGAATGAGCAATTGCAAAATAATTTGGGCAGTGATGTAAGGATACACACCCAT
>JAEURH010000069.1:2277-20039 GCA_016789365.1 Anaerolineales bacterium | reverse complement strand
CCACATTATGACCACCCTGATACAAATGAAAATATTCGATTGGCTGGCGGGCAGGCAAACATTCGTTATACGATTCTTGATTCAACTCATCAACTAATCAATGGTAAACTTTCCCGCCCGAAAATGACTTCACTTCGTTTGACTCGTAAACTGGAATTATTTCTGCGAGCAATCTTTTTCTTTTTGCCAGAGAACATAATTGAAAATATTGCCCGTCCAAAACGATGGCAGAAGCGAATAAAAAAAATATTTAAATAATTCTGGTGGTCGAGTAGTCCCGCGTTTTTTGCGGGACGTATCGAGACCACATATTTCTTGCAAATATTATATTTTCAAATGACATATTGGTTTCGATACGGGCTTCGCCCTACTCAACCAAAGGAGTATGATAAAAATGCGAAAAGGTCAGAACCCAGCAAAATTTGTAAAAGATGTAGCCAAGCCAGAACGAATTACAGTGGCTTTGTTAAATTACATCCCATTCTTAAGTGGATTTTATGCCGAGACATTGGATGTATTAAAAGTTAGTTTGGAGTCGATGCGAAAAGGTGCAGGTTTGCCATTTGACTTGATGGTCTTTGACAACGGCTCTTGCGAAGAAGTTCGAGAATATTTAGTGAACGAAAAAGAAGAAGGACGAATTCAATATTTGATACTCTCTGAAAAAAATGTTGGCAAAGGCGGGGCATGGAATGTGATGTTGGCTGGCGCACCTGGAGAAATTATTGCTTATACAGATGCTGATGTGTTATTTTCACCAAATTGGCTTTCACGTTCTGTAGAGATTCTTGAAACCTTTCCAAACGTTGGCATGGTGACTGCAAGACCATTTCGTACTCCACCTGAATTTTATGAAGGGACTTTGAAATGGGCGAAGGAAAATGCGCAATTGGATGAAGGTCAATTTATTGCGTGGGAAACATTTTTAGAATTTAACTTGTCACTCGGGCAAACAGAAGAAGAGAATAAAAAAGTGTATGCTGAGACAAAAGATTGGCGCATCCAATATAAAAATGTGACGGCAATTGCAGGTGCAAGTCATTGGCAATTTACAGTGTACAAATCTACTCTTCAGCAATTTCTCCCTTTTGACATGGACAAGCCGATGGGACAAGTCCGCCAGTTGGACAAGCGCATGAACGATGCAGGATTGTTGCGCCTGATGGTTCCTGATCCATTGGCAATGAATATGTCTAACACGCTAGGGTATTTGAGAGGTGAACTGAAAGCAGAAGGCAGAAAGCGCAAGGTAGGCTTTGGGAAGCGTGTGTTGGAAATTGGGTTTATTAAGAAGATTTTGTTGGCGATGTATAACAAAATTTTCAGTTGGTATTATTCATAACGAGATTTTTCAATAAGATTATGTTATTTGAAATATATTGAGGTTGCCATAATGGATTTAAGTATTTTGATAGCTGCATTGAGTCTTATAATTGCTGGTCTTTCAGAGGCTCGATCAATTTGGAGAGATAAATCCAAAGACGAGATTAAATCTGTGGGTGTTATCTTGATACAGATTGTATTTACTCTTGATAAGATTATTGCTGTTGGAGAAAAATTGATAAGAATTATTGCGAATATCCCACTTACAAATGACAAGGTATTTGGAGCTTTGGCAAGCACAAAAAAAGAGATTTTAGAACTTATTGACCAGCAGAAGAAAAATTTAGAAGTACTTGATGAATTATACAGCGTAACGTTGAATGCACTTCCATTGTCTAATAAAATTACATTGGGAGATACGATTGAAATTATGCTGGCTACCAAATTAGGGGAAAAGGGCGGACCTAAAGGTTCTTATTTATACGCTGTGGAATATGTATTAATGAACCTTGATGGCAATTCTCAATACAAATACTTATCTAATGCCAATAAAATAATAAAAACGTTTATCAACTCGATCCATATAAATAAAAAATGGGGTGACCTCCAAATTGAACAAGGTAAAAGAATTCGGGTTGGTGTTCTTAGACCTAAAGATAAGAAAGAGATTGTAATACTAGAGGCACAAGAAACTGCATCCTATGATTTGACTAGAAAAGCTGATATTCGCCGCCTTTTGGAAATTTCGAAATTGCAACTAGAAGAGATGAAGTTACAAAGAAATCAGATTTCTGATTTTATTCAATCCTCGTTTTTATTAAAAGATTTAATGAATTAAATAACTCTTATTAACCACTAAAAAATTTTATTACGTTATTCTATTTAGTGTTTGATTTAGGTTATTATTTCTTTCTACTTTTTCTATCAAGAAAGAATCATAATGTCTAAACGCATCTTCATTTCCGCCGATCATGGCATGGCAATCATCTACTTCCTGCAAAGCGATGTTATTTCAACATTGCTTGATGCAGGCATTGAAATCATCGTCCTTACTGATGATGAAACCAAAGACAAAATTGCATCTCGTTTTACTCGTCAAGGCATAACCTTTGAAGGCCTGCGATTAAAGCAAGCCAATGAATATGCAAAAAAAGTCCAACCAAGAATACAATGGTTGTTAGGCTATCTGCGCCGTGTGGGTGGCTCGCGTCGCATCAACACCGAAGCCATGGATAGTCACATCTGGGAAGTGTGGGCAGAGAACGGTTGGAAATTTCGTTTGGGCATTTGGATTCCATCCGCATTGATGATTTTGTTTTTAAGAAATTTTTCTTGGGCGAGAAAATTTCTCGTGCGGATTCAAAATCGCTTTACTCCAAATATTTATGCTGACTTGTTTGAAAAGTACAAGCCTGATTTAGTTATCGCTTCAACCCCAGGCTGGCGCATGGATCGTTATCTGTTACGCGAATCTGCCAAACGTGGAATTCGGAACATGACCGTGATTGTTGGTTGGGATAATTCATCTTCATACAATATTTCTGGTGCAGATGTGCAATATGCAACCTGTTGGTCTCAATTGCAAAAAGATGAATTGGTGTATGGTTCAGATTGGAATCCTGAAAACGTAAACATTGGTGGCATTCCATCGTATGATGGATATTTCCGCAAGCAATGGCTTATGCCGCGTGATGAATATTTCAAATTACATAAACTTGACCCAAAACGTAAATTGATTTCATATGCCAGTAGCTTTGTTCATTTCGCACCGAATTTTCCAAATATTGAAGCGTTGGCAAAATTAGTTTCATCAGATTCATTAGCGGAACCTTCTCAATTATTGATTCGTTTGCATCCAAGTCATTTTCAAGATAAGCCGAAAATCTTTGCGGATGAACGCGTTCAAGTTTTTGAATTGGAAAAGCAATATCCGCATGTGCATGTGGTTCAACCTGTGGCATTGGGTGGGTCACTGGGATATTATGGCGGCGAAGATATGGATGAGAAATCATCCATGATGGCGTATTCGGATGTTTTGGTGACTGTTTATTCGACAATGTTGGTCGAAACTGCCGTTCACGATACGCCGATGATTGCCGCAACGATTGATGTCCCTGGTGGATGGAATAAGAAAAATAAATTTTCGTTGTCATTAAAAGAAATTGGTAATTGGCCCACACATAAAAGATTCCGCGAAGCAAAGGCTGGTAGAGTAGCAACCAATTTGACGGAGTTAAAAGAAGCGTTGAATTTATATCTAAAAGATAAAACACTTGATTCATCTGAACGAAAAAAATTCATCCAAGATGAAATTACATTTACAGATGCAAGTTCGGGAAAAAGAACTGCGGAATATATTTTGAAAATATTGAATATGTAGTTTAATGGTAAAAATAAAGTATGGAGAACCAATGAAACAGAAATTTCTATTTGTAATTTCAATATTAATTATCTTAACAATTTCGGCATGTGGAAGCGCAGAACCAACTTTAAGCCCGCAAGACCAAGCATCTACTGCGGTTGCTGAAGCGTGGCTTATCATTACGCAAACACAAGCGGCATTGCCTACTGCTACGCCTATTCCGCCCACGAATACGCCAGAACCAACTTTGACTTTGCCGCCACCACCAACGATTGCTATTTTGCCAACGTTACCACCTGCTACGGTGGCGGTTGTTCCTACGCAAGGTGAATGTAATCAAGCACCATCGCCTGAGCCGAAAGGTAAACAAGTACGAATTGAAATTAGAAATGAATCGCAAGGGAATGTTAATTTATCACTTGGAATGAATTCACCCAACGAGCAAAAAGAATGTGTTACATATTCTTTTGTATTAGCTAACAACAATAATGATACTGCGGCTACTGTGTTGGCAGGTTGTTATTGGGGATGGGGTTGGGTGGATGGCAAAGAAGATAGCATTGCCAGAAGTGGCTCGCAATTGATGTGCATGACTGATACAAATTTGATTTATAAAATTTTGGTTACAAAAGAACGTATTGAGTTTAGATAATTTTGTATGCTTATGCTTTCTCGAATCAAATCAGCCATTCGCATCTTAATCAAGGGCGAGCAAAAAAAGAAAAATCGTAATCTTATTCCTGCAATTACAAAAGAAGAGATTGCAGAAATTAAACAATTCTTTCCGCGTGAAAAATTTTTTATTTTAGGTCATGCGCGTTCTGGTACAACTTTGCTCATGCGCCTGGCGCGTTTGCATAATGAAGTGCATTGTAATTATCAGGCGCATTTTTTTACGCGCAAGCCTTTGTTGAAATCTTTGGTTGATTCACCTGAAGCAGAAGAATGGTTAACGCGCAAATCCAATCGTTGGAATCAAAATAAAGATTTATCCTCATTAATTCTACGCGCCTCCGCTGATTTTATTTTAGAACGTGAAGCCATTAAAGAAAATAAAAATATTGTTGGCGATAAAAGCCCTTCATCCAATATTCATGGTCAAGCGGCGCGTGATATGCACGCGATTTATCCCGATGCGAAATTAATTTACATTGTCCGTGATGGGCGCGATGTTTTGATATCTGAACGCTTTCGGAATTTTGTAGAAGAATCAAAGTTTTTGACTCAAGAAGATAAACGCATCATCGCTGACTTGAAAGTTGATTCTGTTCCATTTACATCTGGTTACCGTTCAATTTTTACTGAGTCCTTTATCCGCAACATTGCCAAACGTTGGGCTGATGATGTGAATGAAATAGATTCGGAAGCCAAACGGCTTTATAAGAAAAATTATTTATCTATTCGTTATGAAGATTTGCTTGAAAATCCATTTGATGAAATGAGCAGGGTTTGGAAGTTCCTTGGTACAAAGAAAGTTGACAAGTCTTTGACGAAGAAAATAAATGCCGAAATGAAGTCTAACCCTGATGAGCAGTGGCAAGCCGAAAGAAATGAAGGAATCGCATCGTTTCTTCCAAAAGGGCAGGCGGGCAATTGGAATCGACTCTTTACTGAAAAAAATAAATCTGTCTTCAAAGAAATCGCTGGTGATGTGTTAATCAAGTGGAAGTATGAGAAGGATTTGAACTGGTGAAATATCTCATTGCTGGTCTTGGCTCTGTCGGTCGCCGTCACATGCGGAATTTGATTTCGCTTGGCGAAACGGATATTGTGTTGCTTCGGACACGCAAAGCCACATTACCTGATGATGAACTGGCGGGGTATCCTGTTGAAAGTGACATAAACGAAGCCATAAAAAAACATAAACCTGATGCAGTGATTGTTTCAAACCCCACCGCATTGCATTTGGATATTGCTATCCCTGCGGCACAAGCAGGTTGTGCGATTTTGCTTGAAAAACCAATTTCACATTCAATGAAAAGAGTAGATGAGTTAAGTTCTGCTGTAAAACAAAGCGGAGCGAAAGTTTTGGTTACTTTTCAATTTCGATTTCACCCTAGTTTGATAAAAGCAAAAGAATTAATTGCAAATGGAGAAATTGGAAGAATCATTTCTGCCAATGTGCATTTTGGAGAATACTTACCTGCTTGGCATCCGTGGGAAGATTATCGAATCAGTTACGCGGCACGGGCTGATATGGGCGGCGGCGTGGTAGCAACACAATGTCACTCATTAGATTATTTGCCGTGGTTGGTTGGTGACAAAGTTGAATCAGTGTTTGGTTACACTGCTAAATTAAGTGACCTTGAAATAGATGTGGAAGACACTGCAAAAATTGCTTTGCGTTTTGCAAATGGTGCATTAGGAAGTTTGCATTTGGATTTTAATCAACAACCACCTGAACATCATTTTACAATTGTGGGTACAAACGGAACCATCAAATGGAATTTGGCAGATGGGGCTGTGAAAATGTATCGCCCTCACCCCAACCCCTCTCCCTCAGGGAGAGGGACAAAGGGTGAGGGAAATTGGGTTGAGTATCCACTTCCAGCAAGTTGGGAGCGGAATGTCATGTTTTTAGAACAAACAAAACATTTTGTGGATGTGGTCAAGGGTAAAGCAAACCCATTTTGTACTTTAGAGGATGGGATTCAAGTAATGAAAATTATTTCGGCTGTGCATGAATCACAAAAGATGGGAAAAGTGATTTCTTTTACGGAATAAGTTCCCAATTAATATTGGGGGAATCTTTTCGTACATATACTTTTATTCTTTCTGCAATCGTAGCAAAAATATAATCTTCTAAATATGGTGCGGCTTCTTCGCTGGTATTTTCCCATATCGAAACGATAACATCGGGTTTGAGTTCGCCAAATGTATAGGCATAATCCCATTTCATGTGACCTGGTCGCATGTTTGGAATATCTGGAATGCCCATTGGCGTACGCACGTTTTGATGAGCAATGTATGGGTCTGCTTTGCCGAGAATATCTATGGCGTAACGGTCTGGGAGTAAATATGGGATTGTGCCAGCACCAACAACGGCGATAGAAGCATTGGGTTTGGTTACTTTTTGTAAAGCCAATGCAATTTGTAAATTTCTATCTCCACCTGCGACGTAATCTGGGCGACGGGTAAAGTTCCAGCGTTCGATTGATTTCCATTCGCCGAGTAAAGCATTGAAACTTAATAATGAAAAAGCAAAAAGAATAGCAAATGAAATATACAAAGCATATTCAGAAAATTTAATATTGATAGAATGAAACGCTCGTTTGAGCAACTCCATCATTGACCAGCTAAATGCAATGAAAAATAACGGCATGGCGATGACAATGTATCGATTCGCACCACCATGATTTTCCCACGCATCGCCGCCGACATAAACTGAATAGGCAATTTGACCTGTCAGCACAAGTGCGAGTAGAGTTATTTTCCAATCTCGGCGGAAGAGGAAAAGTGAAAGAGGAAGCAAAAATAAAACCCAATTTGAAAAATACACAAATTGAATCAAGGCATATAAACCGCGTAATGTTTTTAGAGTTGTATTCCAGCCTTCCACTTTTAGATAATATGTGTTCGGTAGCAATTCGCCATAATAAAAATATCTTGCTAAAGTTTGCCCACCGAGAAATAGAATCAATAATCCAAGCCCCCAGATAAGATGTTGTTTTCTGTTTTCTTTTTGTATAAAAAATAGAATACCAAAGATAACGAGATATGGAACTGCCATGTCAAAACGAACAAGGGTGGAAATGGCAAGCAGAATGTAAATCCAAATATTGAATTTATCGCCGCTTTTTAATGCAAGCCAAATGACAATGCTGATTATTAAAGTAAGCAAACTCACTTCCATGCCGAGCAGACCAAATGAATTTAATGGTGCGTAAAAGGCGGTTAATGCAACTGCTGAAAGCATAACGAACAAATCCTCTGTAAAATGTTCGACGATTCGTTTAACAAGAAACAGGTTCAAGGTCAGGAGTGACGCGCCGAGAACTTGAATATAAAGTCCCGTTTGATTTAATCCGATTGGCAGAAGATGAATCAATGCCATGATGCCTGTCCACAATGGATTTGTGATTCCCTCAACGCGCTCGCCAGCGTTCCACACCAAACCGTTTCCGTGTGCGAGGTTGTAAGCGTAGCGCATTGAAATCATAGCATCGTCAAACAAAACGTAGTAAGTTGTACCCTCAATGTTGAAACTAGTTAAGTTAATGTAACGATAACAATAATAAAGATAACCAATGATAAGAAGGGCAAAGGCGATATTGCGAATGGCTTTTGAATTCATGTTTTGATTATATCTTTTATTGTGGTTTAAGAAAGAATATTTTATTCAAACGAGAAGAATTTCATTAATGTAAATCATTTGTAAGTTGATTTAATTTATTTCACATTTATCTAATGATAAAATAACGCGTTTTTGTAAACTAAAAACGACTCGAAGTGCATACACACTTCGAGTCGTTCACTTGTAAAGGAAAAGAATGACTACATCAGAAACCACATCAACATTTGAATTTAACAAACAACTGCCTGCGCCGCCGCATGTGACAGGTTTGCCCTTACTCGGTAATGCATTAGATTTTTTGAATCGTCCAATTGAGTTTTTTCTTGAAAGTTATCATAAATACGGTCCTATCTTTCGTATCACAGCCGCGAACCAAAAATTTGTGGTGATGGCAGGTTTAGAAGCCAATCGTTTTATGGCACAAGATAAAGATGAAATTTTCACCAGCGAATCATTGTTTGGTGAATTTGCTCAGCAAATGGGTTCTAAAAATTTCTTAGTCGCACAAGATGGTGTGCCACATCGTCACATGCGCAAGGTGATGCAACGCGGATATTCAAAAAGCGGAATTGCCCCCAAACTGGATGACTTCGTGCGCCTCACTTATGACTTTGCACATGCGTGGCAACCCGGGACATTCATCTACGCCCGAGACCAATTTCAAAGACTCGTCACCGAGCAGTTGGGAACAGGTTTGACAAATCATTCATCTAAAGAACACTTTGAAGCAATAAGAATTTATTTAGGAACATTGTTAAATGTTTTGGTGATTAAACGTCAGCCACGCTTGATGCTTTCTTTGCCCAAATATAAAAATGCAAAACAAAAAGTGATGGAATTTGCAAAGTTGGTTTTAGAAGAACATCGTAATAATGCCATTGAGCATGAACCTGATTTAGTAGATGATTTACTCGCCGCGAAAGATTGGAATGGAGACTCTCTCACAGAAGATGATTTGTTAGCCGCCACAATTGGTCCATTTTTTGCTGGCATGGACACAGTCGCTAACACGATGGGATTCATGGTCTATGCAATACTCAAGCATCCCGAAGTGTATGAAGCGATTCAAAAAGAAGTGGATGAAGGCTTTGCAAACGGAGTCCCGCCTTATCAAGAACTTCCCAAAATGCAGACTCTCTATGCCGCAACTATCGAAACACTGAGAAGATATCCTGTTGCGCCATTTACGCCACGTGGTGTTACGAAAGATTTTGAATTTGCTGGGCATCATGTGAAAGCGGGTCAAGATATTATTTTCGCAAATGGCTTGACTCATTTCTTGCCAGAATTTTTCCCAGACCCATGGAAGTTTGATGTGAATAGATATATTGCGCCGCGAAAAGAACATAAACAAGGACAAGGAATTTTTGCACCATATACATTGGGTCCACACACTTGTTTAGGCGCAGGCGTTGCCGAAGTGCAGTTGATGGTGACTGTTGGAGCCTTGTTAAGAAGCGTGCGTTTGGAATTGATTCATCCGAATTATGAAATCAAAACGAAGTTGATGCCGATTCCAGGTCCTGACCCGAAGTTTAAAATCAGAGTGGTAGAACATAGGAAGATATAAGATAAAAACTCCGAAGTCAAACGACTTCGGAGTTTTTATCTATTGTTTGCGCCGTCGTTGAATGATGCTATAGATTGCTAATATGAAAACAAATATCGCCGCTATCCAAGCGGAATTTGATACGAGTGATGTATCCGCTTGTTTGACGGCGATTCCAGCGAATGACCAAGCTAGCACGAAAGCGTAACCACTGTCCCGACGGGTGAGCGTCATGCTTAATCCAAGTAAAGAGGCGACGATGAGCATAATCACAGCCCAAACTTGTGGAGCGATGCCAAATCCATTCCAATTGAGTAGATATAAATAATCGGTGACGTTGGCAACTGTGGCGACGGTAATCCAGCCGAGATAAATGCTGAAAGGAACATCGACACTCCATTTTTCAAGATTGCTGACTGAAGTTTTCCCAACATTTAATTTGAGATAGCTTGCAATGAGCAAACTAAGCAAAGCCAACATGACCAAGACGCTTAAGCCAAATACGTTGTAATGCCAACAGAATAACCATGCGGCATTGAATACACAACTGAGTGCAAAAAGATAACCGAGATTTCTTAAGCGCGGATTTTCTTTTTGAGCAGGTTGGGCTTGATAGATAGCGAAGGCAATCCAACCAAGATAGATGATGCCCCAAATTGAAAAGACGTAGCCCGCAGGGACAAAGTAGACTAGAAAGCGGTCTGAAATTTCAGCAGTGCTTTGATTGTTTAATGGCAATGTGGTGGCAAGGACGTTGACGATGAGGGCGGCTACGATAGCCAGAATGTTGGTCATTTGACGAGTTGTATCTTTATTCATGATTTCTCCAAGTTTTTTTGTTTCTTAGATGGAGTTGTGTGGATTTTATTACTGTCAAATGCTATCAAATGTTATTTTATAAACCCCTCCCGACCTCCCCTAGAGGGGAGGAGCTTGTTTGCTAATGATTTTAAGTTGAAATTAAAACTTTGATTTTATTAATAACTTGAGACAAATTATTTATTACGTCTTCATTCTTAAAGCAGATGACTCTTAATCCCATTTCAGTTAACACTTTATCTCGTTCGGTATCATTTTCTTTTTGTATTTCTTCCTCATGGATACTTCCATCTAGTTCAATGACTAATTCTGCTTTGTGACAGTAAAAGTCTACAATAAAACCTGCAATGACTTGTTGCCTTCTAAAATGAACGCCTAATTTATTTGCACGGAGTTCATTCCATACGCTAAGCAGTCTTTTCAGCAGGTGTCATTTCATGACGAAGTTCGCGTGCACGTTGAAGTTTTTCTTTTGTGACTCTTTGTCCGGGGATGATGTTTTTGACTGGCATGGTTTTATTTTAACCCCTCCCCAGCCCTCCCGAACGGGGAGGGAGCAAACACCCCTCTCCTTTTGGAGAGGGGCAGGGGGAGAGGTCATTTGCAATTTATGTTTGGGGATTTATAAAGTCTGTTTATATGATTGTTCAATTAAATACATAACTGAATCTAACTCTAACAAATTAGAAAGTTTCGTTTCAGTTGTACCTGTACCATGATGTCCGATTTTTGAGACATCACGGCTTAGTTTATTTGGGTCATCTAAATCATTAAACAAAATATCTAACCAGATTTTTAGACTATTTGATTGAACTTGAACCTCACAGAAATTTTTACCATGCTTATAACTTAGATACATTTTATTTGGCTTTTCAATAATATCTCCATCACTATTTAATGCGAATATCCTTTCTTGAAGAGCCTCAAAAAGTGTTTTAATTTCTTTTGATTTTTCATCCAAATGATATTCAAATGTATATAAAACTTCTTCAATATCTTCTTGAATGTTATCCTCTTTTACATCTAGTTTATCTTTTTTAGAAATTTTCTGATTAGTCGTAGCAAAAATTGAATCTAAAAACAGATATTCATTTCCATATTTTCTAAATGTCCATAATTGGATGTTTGCCCCAATTCTGTTAACTGCATACTTATCATATTCTGAAAAATTTTCAGCAACCAAAATCAATCTTGGAGCAGACCAGTCTATCTCGATATCTTTGCCTAACTTTTCTTGAGCGGCAAGAGTGAAGTCGCCTTTATGGTCAACCAGCCAATCTAAATAAAACAAACCTTGATTGATAACATTTTCTTTGCCTGTCTTTTTGTATTCAACAATTACAGGTGTTCCATCTTGGTCAACGCCTAATGTATCAATCCTACCTCTTTGTCTGTCGCCTGTTGTAAATTCAGAAGCCACATAACGAACACCGAGCAATTCTTCTAGATTTGCTTCAAACAAGTTCTGAAGTTCTTTCTCGTTTTTGAAAGAATTAGGCTTAATCTGAAATGTTTTTTGCTGTTTTATTTGATAAAGAGGCATAACTCAATTCTCCAGTTATCTAATCTCTAATTCTCTAGTCTCTTATAACTTGGCAAAACGAGATACAACCTTCGCCAAGCCTGCTGGACGGTCCATCTTATTTCCTTGATGAATACCAATCGGCGTGCCTTCTTTTGCATATTCCAAATTCACAAACGCCTGACCTGTTTGGAAGCGTTCTCTGTCCAATGCACTGGATGTCACAAAACCAATCCGTTCGCCATTCGCATTGACTACAGCATCGCCATTGTGCGCCATTGGATTGCGTTGTTCATCAAAACGGAAACGAATCACAACGCCTTTGCGTTCTTTTTCGCGAGCAACGAAAGCATCACGCCCAATAAACCACGGCTTATATGTTTTGACGTATGAACCAAATCCACCTTCAGCGACTCCTAAATCTCTTCCGTTTAAAATGCTGGTCGAGTAGTCCCGCATGTCTTCGCGGGACGTATCGAGACCAGAACCAAGTCCCATTTCATGACCATACAATGGCAAACCTGCTTCAGTTCTCAATGAATCTCTTGCACCTAAACCAATTGGCTTGACTCCAAACGGCTCGCCGATTTTCAAAATCTTATTCCACAAATCAACGGATTGTTCAGGATGCACAAATAATTCAAATGCCATCTTTTCGCCTGTGTAACCTGTGCGCGAAACAATTAAATCAAATCCGCCAATCACAGCATCACACAACTCAGTTCTCTTTAACTTGTTAACTCGTAACTTTGTTTTATCATCCATTCCCATCGCCATCAAAATATCTCGAGATTTCGGACCTTGCAGTGCAATATCAACTCGCATAGCAGAACCAGCCTTCGGGTCACGCAAGTTGCGGATGTTTGCATCATAACCATAAGCCCGCGCAAAAGGTCTAGCATTATCCACTTTAACTTTTCCATCACGCACACTTTCCCACCATGTGCGAACCTTATCATCATTCGATGCATTCACCACCACCAAATAATTATCAAAGCCACGACGATACACCAACGTATCATCAATCACATCGGCATCAGGCGTTAAGAAATGCGTATACAAACTTTCGCCAGATTGCAAAGCACCGCAATCATTTGCACAAACCGCATCAAGGAATGAAGCCGCATCCGCGCCGCGCACATCATACACACCCATGTGCGAAACATCAAACAAACCCGCCGCATTACGCGTGGCAAGATGTTCTTCAAAAATAGATGTGTACACCACAGGCATTTCCCAACCTGCAAACGGCACCATTCTTCCATTTAGATTTTTATGTGTTTGATTTAATGCTGTCTTCTTTAATTCACCTTCTGATTCATTCCACTCAAACGACGGCAACGCTTCTTTTTTGACCTGTGAATTGATACCGATGAAATAAGGTTTATCTTCGCCTGATCTTTTTTCTGCTTTCTGTTTTATTGCCTTCTTGCTATCTGCAACAACAAAAGGTCCTGGAATTCTTCTTGTGCTGAAATCTTTTTTACCATCTACATTAAACGATGTATATCCATCCGATAAATCTCTTAACCAAGTTCCAACTACACCTGCATTTTTTGCTGGCACTTGAATTTGATACGTCGTATCATCTACTTTTGCCAACACAGCTTTGACAATACCCTTTGGTGTCGCAATCGTTGTCTCTTGTGCTTTACCTTTTTTCAATGCCGATAAATCCGATGAAACTGCATAATCCAACATCTGACGGACTCGATAGCCTTTAATTTCAAACACACCACTTGTAGATTTATCATCTACGAAGAAATAATGTGGATAACCACTTTTCTTATATTTGAAATCAATGCCTGCTGTTTCACACAACTTGCGGATTTTTAATTTGGCTTCATTCAAAATATTGAAATCAATTTTTGCGCGGCGTTGTTTTCCTTTTTTGACAGTATCCACCGAATGAGGCACACATGCAAGCAAAACATCCGCCATGATGTTTACTAATTCACGCGTTTTCTTTTCATCAAATCCACGTTGCGTAATCCATGGCGTTCCCAAACGAATACCGCTTGGGTCCATCGAATTTTTATCGCCAGGAATCGTATTGCGATTCACAACCACACCGACCAAATCCAAAATGCGTGAGGCTTGGTCACCGCTTAGGCTTGTGCCATCTTCCCCAACAATGCTTCTACAATCTACATTTACAAGATGTGTATTCGTGCCACCAAACGGAACACGCAATCCGCGCTTTTCAAATTGGTCTGCCATCGCTTTGGCATTTTTCAATGTTTGTTCTTGTAATTTCTTAAATTGTTTGGTTTGAGTTAATTTGAAAGTTAATGCTAAACCAGCAAACACATTCACATGCGGACCACCTTGCTCACCGGGGAAAACGGCTCTATCAATTTTCTTAGCAATGACTGGGTCTGTGGTCATAATCACTGCCCCACGCGGACCGTCAATGCTTTTGTGTGTGGTTGACATCACAACATGAGCATATCCAATGGGTGAAGGCACAACGCCTGCCGCAACCAGCCCGCCGATGTGAGAAATATCAGTTAATAAATAGGCGCCACATTCATCAGCAATTTTTCTAAACTTTTCCCAATCTGGCATCCAGGAATAAGATGAGTAACCAGCGATTAACAATTTTGGTTTATGTTCCAGTGCTAATTCTCGCACGGCTTCATAATCAATTTTTTCGTTTTCGTTAATTGTGTAATGAACAGCCTTAAACCATTTGCCACTTCTATTTACAGATGAGCCATGCGATAAATGTCCACCATGTAATAGATTAAGTCCCATCACGGTACTGCCTAAATCAATTAAGGCATGATAGACAGCATTGTTAGCAGGTCCGCCTGATAACGCTTGCACATTGACATAAATTTGGTCAGCCGTAATTCCATTTGCCGCAAATGTTTGAGCAACACGTCTGCGAGCCAAGGCTTCGACAGTATCTGCATATTCCACGCCTTTGTAATAGCGTGGGTCACTGTTGCGGCGATAATTTGCTAAACGCGCGGGATAATCTAAAATTTCGGCATCATCCATCCAACGTGTTTCTTCGTCTGGATAGCCTTCCGCATAAATATTTTGAAATGCAGATGATAACGCTTCTCTCACTGCCATTGGGGCTGTTGACTCACTAGCAATCAAAATCAACTTGCGGGCTTGGCGTTCTTGTTCGAGTTGAGTTAAGTCGTACACATCTTTGTCTAGTTTTTCGAGCGAACCACGGAATAAAAAGTCGGGCATTTTCTTCTCCTTAGGAAATACTTTCTTATCATTAATGAATTATAAAACTAGAAAACAATAATCTAATGAAAAGATATACTTTATTATTATGGTTTGGGAGGTATGTAAACAATAAAATTATCAAATTCAAATTTTGCATGGTCATTTTCATTTTTTAGTTTAACTTGGAAATCAGAATTGTCACCTGTACTTATTAAATCAACGCCAATTCCGAATTGCCCAAGCGGGTAGTTTGAATCATATATTTCCCCAACGATAATATTGTTCACGCAAAAGATATAGTGGTCTTTTTGTGTAAAAATAACTAGTTGGTTAGTTTTTTCTGTATTCAAATTAAGTACCTGATTATTTGTTAAGAGTGTAGGAAGCCAATTCCAATCCATATCACGGGCGTGTATTTGTGCAAGACCAGAGTCGTCAATACGGAAAAATAGCAATTGGTCGCCTATAATTCGGAAGGTAATACCATATCCTGAATTTGTAGGACCGCTTACTCTTCGAGCAAATAATGATATATAAAAATCTTGTGCAGTGGCGTTTGTATAAGGTTTTGTTGAGTAAAAACCTCCTTGTTGGGCTCTAATATCCACTTGGAACAAGTTATTTGCAATTTGTGTATTAACATCAATATTACCATCCTGATATGTCCCTGGAAACCAGAAATTTTGGTCATCTACAAAATCATCATTAATCCCTTTTCGCCAATTTGATGGAACTTGTGGGCATGTTTTTGCCGTATAGGTAGGAGTATTTATTACTGATTCAGGAGTAATTGTTGCTAATTCAGATGAGTCCTGAGTAATATAAGTTGGAATAATAAAAAATGCTAGAAAAAGTAGTATGAATGCCGTTACACAAAAAATGAAGATTAAAAGGATAGCTAATAAAATAGCACCTTTGTAACTCGCAAATGAGAGGGTTTTATTTTTCATTGGATTAACAAAAATTGTAGCGCACCCACCGTCAGCGAAGAAAAAAATTGATGACACAGAACCAACTTTAGGGTCAAGAAAGAAGCGCGTAACTGAATTGTAGGATGTTCAAGCCAAAGGGTCAAGTCAAAAAGGGATGTGACTATTGGGGCTTGAAATCTGCCTATAAAAACTGTACACTACATCTATGACAACAAAAACTGGTCAATTGAGAGAGTTGCAGGGCAAGCATCAATCGCTGTTGCGCTTGGTGGAATTAAGCGTGGCGTTGAACTCAAATTTAGAATTGAATACTTTGTTGCAAACCATTACTGCTACCGCCACAGAATTATTAAATTGCGAAGCGGCTTCAATTTTATTGTACGATGAAAAAAAGCCGCGTTTGTTTTTTGCCGCCGCCACTGGCTCTGACCCTGAAAAACTTGCCGAAATTCCTGTGCCAATTGATAACAGTTTGGCTGGCACAATTTTCCGTACCAATAAACCGTTGATAATTAACAACACTGCCGAGCAAGACCCACGCCATTATTCTTTGGTTGCCGATAATATTAAATTTAAGGTTGAAGATTTAATCGGTGTGCCAATGAATATCAAAAATAAAACGGTTGGCGTGTTAGAAGCCGTGAATAGAAATAATGGAAATTTTGATGAAGCCGATGTTGAAACATTATCGGTGATTGCATCCCATGCGGCAATTGCGATTGAAAATGCACGTTTGTTAAAAACCACGCAACAAGCCTTGAAAAAAGTTAAAGAGACCAACGAAATCAAAAGTAATTTTTTGGCGTTGGCATCCCATGAGTTACGCACGCCGCTTGGAATCATTATGGGCTATGGTGGCTTTTTACAGGAAACCGCCAAAGGTGAATCATCGGAGCATATTCAGCAAGTGTTAGGCGCGGCGGAGCAAATGCGTTCATTGCTCGACCAAATGAGCAACTTAACTTTATTACAAACTGATGAAATGACGATGAATCCGATTCGCGTTTCGATTCAGGATATTTTGAATTTTGCTGTAGATGAGATTAAGTACTCCGCCTCGCGACGTGACCTCAGCCTGACGTATGCTTTTCAAGATGCGCCTATCTTCATCAATGTTGACCAAGAAAAAACGATTCTGGCATTTGTCAATATTTTGAATAATGCCGTTCGTTTTTCAAATAATGGCAGTGAAATTACTATCGGTGCTGTGCAACAAAACAATGAAGTGCTGGCGTGGGTCAATGACAAAGGTAAAGGTATTCCTGTTGATAAACTTGAAAAAATCTTTGAAGAGTTTTATCAAATTGAACCACCCAATACGCGCAGTTATGGCGGGCTGGGAATTGGCTTATCTATTGCTAAAGGTTTAATCGAAGTGCAAGGCGGGAAGATTTGGGCAGAATCAGAAGGCTTGGGCAAAGGCACGACAATTAAGGTTGTGTTCCCGTTGCAGAAATAGATGACCGCAGACGGCTGACGGCGGTCTATGGTCGGCAGTCATTGTTATACAAAAACTTTGCTTATTTAGGGTAAATAAAATATTGATTGACATTCCTCTCTCATTCAATTAGAATAGCCAACGCTTTTGAATTTGGGCCTGTAGCGCAGTTGGGAGCGCGTCTCAATCGCACTGAGAAGGTCAGGGGTTCGAATCCCCTCAGGTCCACAGGTTCAAATGCAGTAATCAGTGTTCGGTATTCAGTGGGGCCCATAGCGCAGTTGGGAGCGCGTCTCAATGGCATTGAGAAGGTCGAGGGTTCGAATCCCTC
>JAEURH010000069.1:0-2256 GCA_016789365.1 Anaerolineales bacterium | reverse complement strand
AAGGTGGAAGCCCTTCAATGGTATTCACGAGAAGCCAATTGATAAAGACCGAACTCGCCTGTTGCTCGCAAGAGAGACTTGAATGGTGAAGCAATGTAGTCATTCACGGGTCAGCCCGTTATAGCAAATGAGTGGTCTAAATAGTCTCCAAGTCCAAAAAGTCTCACTAGTCTGATGCATTGACCAATCAGACCTATAAGACTAATACGACCTAAAGACCAGATAGACAATTCGGGTGGTACCGCGGAGTAATCCTTCGTCCCTGATGTGGATGAAGGATTTTTGTTTTTAACCCTCACCCTAGCCCTCTCCCATTTAGGCAGAGGGGACTCAATGTAAAGGAGACTTGTATGAAAAATAAAAATATTTTCTGGAAGCAGGGACCTTTGCTTATGAGTCCGCTTTAGCGGGCTTTGTAAAAATAGCATGGACGTTTACGTCCGTGCGGGCAATGGATAGCAAATCATTATTGCTACTGTATAACTAAATAACATGAGATTGCTTCGGGCAAAGAACAAGAACGCCCTCGCAATGACATAATAATATAAAGAGGTAAGAATGACAGAACAAAAAGATAAATCTTTTAATCCACAAGCCTTTGAGCCAAAGTGGCAAGCCAAATGGGAAGCGGATAAGTTATATCGCGCTGTGATTGATGAAAGCAGACCCAAACATTACGCCTTGACCATGTTGCCTTACCCAAGCGGTGACTTGCACATTGGTCACTGGTATGCCATGACTCCACCCGATGCGCGTGCAAGATTTAAGCGAATGCAGGGATACAACGTCATGTTCCCAATGGGATTTGATGCGTTTGGTTTACCAGCAGAAGGCGCGGCGATTAAGCACAATATCCACCCTAAGAAGTGGACATATCAAAACATTGAACGCATGGAAAAACAAATGCGTACGATGGGTGCCATGTTTGATTGGGAGCGTGAAGCAATTTCGTCTGACCCTGAATACTATAAATGGACACAATGGTTTTTTATTCAGTTATATAAAAAAGGTTTGGCATATCGCAAAAAAGCTTCAGTGGATTGGTGCCCGAAAGACAACACCACTTTGGCGCGTGAACAAGTCAAAGGTGAAGATAGAGTCTGTGACCGTTGCGGAACGCCAGTGATTAAAAAAGAATTGGAACAATGGTTCTTCAAAGCCACAAATTATGCCGACGAGTTATTACATTTTGACGACATTGATTGGCCCGAATTTATTAAAGTTTCACAAACCAATTGGATTGGACGGTCGGAGGGAGCAGAAGTTTATTTCCGAATTGAGTGGGATTCGGTAAATCGGGAATCGGGAATCGGTGAAGCACAAGAAACGACTCCCGATTCCCAAGTTACGATTCCCATTTTTACCACTCGCCCGGATACTTTATGGGGCGCGACGTTTATGGTTATGTCGCCAGAGCATCCGTTGGTTGGAAAAATCACCACAGCAGAAAATGCAAAAACTGTCAGCGAGTATAAGTCTCAAGCCGAGAAACAGACTGACATCCAGCGTGAAGCGAAAGATAAAGAAAAGACGGGAGTCTTCACTGGCGGATATGCTATTAATCCAGTGAATAATGAAAGAATCCCAATCTGGGTTGCAGATTATGTTTTAATGTCTTACGGCACGGGCGCAATTATGGCAGTGCCTGCGCATGACCAACGTGACTTTGAATTTGCAAGAAAATTTGGTTTGAAGATTGTGCCAGTGATTCAACCTGAAGGTGTTGAACTGAATGGTGAAAAGATGGAACACGCTCACGAACATGAAGGCGTGATGATTAATTCTGGTCAATTCAATGGAACAAAAGCAACCAATGATAAAGGTTTAAAGAATCCTGCCATCAAAGCCGTGATTGAATATTTGGAAGAAAAAGGAATCGGCAAACGCGATGTTAATTATCGTTATCGTGATTGGTTAATTTCACGCCAACGCTTTTGGGGCGCGCCCATTCCGATGGTGAATTGTGAAAAGCATGGATGGAATCCATTACCAGATGAACAATTACCTGTCTTATTGCCTGATGATATTACTGAATGGAAGCCGACAGGTGAATCGCCGTTGAAATTTCATCCAACATGGAAAGATGCAACTTGCCCAATTTGTGGTGAATATGCCATGCGTGAAACAGATACGATGGATACATTCATGTGCTCATCGTGGTATCACTTGCGATATTTGAGTCCGCATAATGATAAGGCTCCGTTTGATGATGCTGAATACAATTATTGGATGCCAGTTGATACATACACTGGTGGC
>JAEURH010000068.1 GCA_016789365.1 Anaerolineales bacterium | reverse complement strand
CGTTACGCTTCCTCTGTTACTTTAATTCATCGTCGTGATGAATTTCGTGCAGGTGCCATTTTGCAAAATCGTGCCAAAGAACATCCCAAAATGAATTTCATTTTGAATACAATTGTCACCGAAGTAGTTGGCACCGAAAAGTTAACCACGCTCAAATTAAAAAATGTCGTCACCAATGAAGAATCAACATTTGATACAGATGGTTTATTCATCTTTATTGGTCACACGCCGAACTCGCACATGTTCAAAGGCAAACTGGATATGGATGAACTCGGTTATCTTAAAGTCAACGAAAAAATGGAAACGAATGTGCCCGGTGTGTTTGCCGCTGGCGAAATCGCCGACCCAACATTTAGGCAAGTCGTTACATCTGCTGGGATGGGTGCGGCGGCGGCAATTCAAGCCACAAGATATCTCGAAGCGCAAGAGACAACTCACAGTCAAGCATGAAGCGGATTTTTATCGCCTCTTGCTTAACGGATAGTTGGTTCTTAATCTTCAACCGTATCCAATCTGATAATTTTTTTAACGGACTCGCATCGCCGAGTCCGTTTTGTGCGTGATAAAATAGAAACATAAATTTTTCGGAGGAATGCACGAATGAAAAAAATCTCAATTATCGGTTCAGGCATGACGGGTTCAACTGCCGCACACTGGATTGCCGAGCGCGAACTTGCAGACGTTGTTTTGCTTGATGTTGTGGAAGGGATGCCACAAGGCAAGGGTTTGGATTTAGCACAAGCCATGCCGATTATCGGCAAAGATTCTGAAGTGATTGGCACGAATGATTATGCTGATACAAAAAATTCAGACATCATTATTATTACAGCAGGTTTACCGCGCAAGCCGGGCATGAGCCGTGACGATTTGTTAAAGACCAATGCGGAAATTGTGGGAAAAGCCGCCACTGAAACGTTGAAACATTCACCTAATGCAATTTATATTATCTTGACCAACCCATTAGATACGATGGCATATTTGGCAATGAAGAAAACGGGTTTGCCACGCGAACGTGTGATTGGTCAAGCAGGGATTTTAGATTCTGCTCGTATGCGTGCGTTTGTGGCGATGGAAACGGGCGTGAGTGTTGAAAATATTAACTGCTATGTGTTGGGTGGACATGGTGACGAAATGGTGCCTCTCACTCGCCACTCCAATATTGCAGGTATTCCATTAAAAGAATATTTACCTGCTGATAAATTAAATGCAATTGTAGAACGCACTCGCAAGGGTGGCGGCGAAATTGTAAACTTGTTGAAAACAGGTTCTGCTTATTACGCACCATCAATGGCGTGCGTCCAAATGGCTGATGCGATTTTGAAAGATAAAAAGTTAATTGTCCCATGTGCTACTTTGATGAATGGCGAATACGGATTAAATGATATGTATTTCGGTGTACCTGTCATGCTTGGAGCAGGTGGCATGGAAAAAGTAATTGAATATAAATTTGATGCTGAAGAAAAAGCCATGTTTGAAAAATCCGCTGCATCTGTTAAAGAAACGCATGAGGCGTTGAAGAAGTTAGTGACACTTTAATGTCATTGCGAGTCTGCTGGTCGAGTAGTTGCGAAGCAATATATCGAGACCACAGACGAAGCAATCTCTAACTTAATGATGAGATTGCTTCGTCGGGCTAAAGTCCTCCTCGCAACGACATAATATTTTTGAAAGAGGAAAAAATTCGATGATTTTGCAAGAAAAAATTTTTGGAATACTGCCCGCATGGCGCGAGCGAATTAAAACATTAGCCAAAGAACATGCTGATGTAGTAGTAGATACCGTCACGATTGAAGAAGTACTTTATGGAATGCGTGATATTAAATCTTTGCATACAGACATTTCATCCGTTGACCCAAACGAAGGGATTCGTTTTCGTGGTTTGACGATTAATGAAACTTTGAAAGCATTACCCAAAGCCAAAGGCGGAAAAATGCCAATGGTGGGTGCTTTGTATTATCTTTTATTAGTGGGTGAAGTTCCTACAAAAGATGAAGCCTTAGAAGTTGAATATGAATGGGGCAAGCGTGCCACTGTCCCCGA
The DNA here is from genome assembly GCA_016789365.1 of Anaerolineales bacterium. Taxonomy (GTDB): domain Bacteria; phylum Chloroflexota; class Anaerolineae; order Anaerolineales; family Villigracilaceae; genus Villigracilis. The sequence goes on along the minus strand of JAEURH010000068.1, from coordinate 18,328 downwards.
TTATGTTTATAAAATGCTGAAAGCCATGCCAAAAGAAACACATCCGATGATTTTATTGTCACAGGCGGTGTTGGCTTTAGGCAATGAATCAGTTTTTGCCAAAAAATATCAAGAAGGCATGAAGAAAGATGCGTATTGGGAAGCCGCACTTGAAGATAGTTTAAATCTGACAGCCAAACTTCCAGTCATCGCGGCGTTTATTTATCGTATGAAGTTTTTTGGTGAAACTTCCAAACCAAAATACAATCCCAAATTAGATTTCGGTGCAAACTTTGCCCGCATGATGAAAGTCTCGGATAAAAAAGGCTATGCCGATTTAGCCAGACTGTATTTCATCATCCACTCTGACCATGAATCTGGAAATGCTTCGGCTCATTCCATGCACCTGACTGGTTCAACGCTTTCAGATGCATACTTTTCTTTTTCATCTTCTTTAAATGCTTTGTCTGGTCCATTACATGGTTTAGCCAATCAAGAAAGTTTGGCATGGTTGTTAGATGTCAAAAAACAATTCAATGGCGTGCCATCACGTGATGATTTGTATAAATTCGCATGGGATACACTGAATGGTGGAAAAGTCATCCCAGGTTATGGGCATGGCATTTTGCGCGTCACCGACCCGCGCTTTGTAACACAACTTGAATTTGCCAAGAAACATTTCCCTGATGATGAATTGTTGAAGCTTGCTGAGCTGACCTTAGATGTTGTGCCTTCTGTCCTTAAAGAACAAGGCAAAGCCAAAAGCCCTGCCCCGAATGTAGATGCAATTTCTGGAACTTTGCAATATTATTATGGCGTGCGTGAATTTGACTTTTACACCGTCTTATTTGGTGTAGGTCGCGCATTGGGCGTGACTGCGAATTATGTTTGGGCTCGCGCACTTGGAATGCCAATTGAACGTCCAAAGTCACTCACAACAGCAATGCTCGAAGCAGAAGTGGCAAAAGCAAAACAAACTGCATAACAAAAAACTCCCGAATGAAAATTCGGGAGTTTTTATATTATTTTTGCTTTGCGTGATGTTCTTCATCTGCAACTTCAAATTTTACAACCTTAACAATTCGGACTTTTTCTCTTAAGTACCATGGAATCATCTGCTTGGCGTGTTCAGGGCTTTCTGCTTCTACAATCGCCCAAGCCGTGTGGTCATTATCTTTACAGCCCCATTCAAAATGATGTAAGTAGCCTGCGGCATGAATATCTTTAACTGCTTGCTCACAATTTTCAGCAGTGTGTGGCGATTCGATGATATATTTTTGCATATCAATCTCCTTACTTACATAAAGTCTACAAAACGATTATAGAACTTTCGCGCCAGAAATTCAATCACCAATTTATGTTAATCTATCAATCAAAAACGCAAAATCTAATGCATTTTCTTTCAAAAAGTCATACCTTCCACTTGCGCCAGCATGACCTGCACTAAAATTTGTTTGTAGTAATGCAAGTTTATTTCCTTTTTTCTTATCACGAATACGGGCTAAAAATTTTGCAGGTTCCCAATAAGCCACGCGTGGGTCATTAAAGCCAGTTGTCAATAACAAGTTTGGATATTCTACTTCTTGCAAATTATCATACGGCGAATATGAAAGCATGTAATCGAATGCTTGTTTGCCTTCTTCAGGATGACCCCATTGGTCATATTCCAAAGTTGTCAATGGAATGGTTGGGTCACTCATGCTGGTCACAACATCTACAAATGGAACTTTGCAAATTACGGTGTTAAATAAATCAGGTCGCATTACCATACTTGCACCCACTAACAATCCACCAGCCGAACTGCCAATTGTCGCAATTTTTTCAGGTGATGTGAATTTTTCTTTTATCAAGTGTTCAGCACAAGCAATTAAATCTGTGAAAGAATTTATCTTGTTAAACATTTTGCCTTCGTCATACCAAGCGCGTCCCATCTCTGAGCCGCCGCGCACATGCGCAATCACGAACACAAATCTTCTATCTAAAATGCTGATGATGTTGGAATTGAAATGCGCTTCACTAGATGCACCGTATGCGCCATAGCCATAGATAAGTGTTGGATTCTTTCCGCCTCTTTCTTGACCTCTTTTATAGGCAATGGACATCGGAATTTTTTTTCCATCCGACGCATTTGCAAACACAAACTCGCAGGCATAATTATTTTTGTCAAAATTTGCGATTTCATCTTCTTTCAAAATTGTCCATGCGCCTGTGTCTAGATTAATATTTGCAATCGTTGTTGGTGTAACCAAAGACGAATAGCGAATCCGAAATTCTTTTGTCTTAAATTCAAGATTATATTCAACGCTAACCTCATACGTTGGGTCTGGAAATTTGACATAAATGGCTTTATTTACATCAGCAATTGGGCTGAGGCGTAAATGTTTAAGTCCGCCTTTACGTTCGTGTAACACCAAATGATTTTCAAATACATCCAAATGCTCAACTAAAATATCTTCACGATGCGGAATGACATCTTTCCAGTTTTCAATACTTGGGCTTGAAACAGGTGCTTTGACCAATTTATAGTTATAGGCATCTTTATTTGTAATGATATAAAACGAATCACCGTGATGTGTGGCGTAGTATTCGAGTCCATGCTGACGGGGTTGCAAAACTTGAAGTGCAGAATCAGGTTTCCCCGTAGGAATGAAGCGCATTTCTTGACTCAATGTACTGGCATGATATGTCATAATAAAATCTTCACTACGAGTTTTGAATAGTGACAGTGAATAAGTATCATCAGTTTCGTGGAAAATTAATATATCATCTTTGGGGTCAGTGCCAATTTTGTGACGATACAATTTGCTGGCGCGATGAATTTCATCAAGTGTGATATAAAAAAATGTTTGGCTATCTTTTGCCCATTCCACGCCCATTGAATAATAAACACTGCCGTTTACATTTTCAATTTTTTCGGGGTAAAGATTTCCAGTGTTTAAGTCTTTGATGTAAATTGTATAAACTTCTGAACCTTCTACATCCAATGAATAAGCGAGTTTGTTTTGATCTGGACTAATACTAAACGCGCTGACACTGCAAAACTCATGACCTTCTGCCAATACATTTTGGTCAAGCAAAATTTCTTCGGTTGCATTTGATATATCTTTTTTGCGACAATAAATGGGATATTGTTTGTTTGCTTCGGTGCGGGTGTAATATAAATAATCTTTGAATTTTTCGGGGACAGACGAATCTTCTTCTTTAATTCTGCTTTTCATTTCTTGAAACAAAGTTTCTTGCAACGGCTTGATGTGACTTAATACTTTATCAAGATATTCATTTTCGGCTTCTAAATATTTTTTTACTTCAGGGTTTTCACGTTCGCGCATCCAATAATATTCATCATTGCGCGTGACGCCATGTTGGGTAATTAAAAACTCCCGTTTTGGTGGGACTGGATAGTGTGTCATTATGCTCCTTAGATAAACAATATTTTCTTTCTAAAGGGTGCGTCGCACTTTATGTTGTAGGATGATTTTGCAAAGCAGGTTAACTATATTGTAAAACAACCGTGCAAATGAATGTGCGACGCACTCCGTAATTATGCAAACGGTAAATATTTTTCTTTCAAACTTGCCATGTGATGTTCTACATGACCAACTAAAATATAAATCAAAGCACGCACACTGATAGGTGCATTACTAGCAGTGCCGATTCTTTTTGTGGCTTCTTCGCTCATGCCCTTGACTGCCAAAATATTGGCGCGGCGTAAGAATTCAAATTCTGCTAACAAATCTTCAATTGGAAGTTCATCTGCACCAGATTCTTTGACATAATCATTTTGTTCAAAACCTGGCAATGGCGTTTTATCATTGCGCGAGATACGTAACATGCGATATGAAAACACACGCTCACCATCTGTCAGATGGCTGATGATTTCTTTGATAGACCATTCTTCTGGTCCGTTGCGGAAGCGGGCTTGTTTATCAGATAATTTTCCAAGTGCAGATTTCATCTCATCTAGTTGTTGAGTCATCGCGGCAAATACATCTCCGCGTTTGGTAGCAAATTCTATGTAGCCTGCATAAAATGGATTGTATTCTTCTGATGTTGGCGGAGTAAGTTTTGTCATTGTTAATTCCTTTGCAATTCAAAATTATTTAACTTCCATTGATTAATCCCACCCTCGGCTTGCAAAATATTTTTATAGCCTTGTCTTTTCAAAACAGAAATTGCAACCATTGAACGATTTCCACTAGCACATTGAATCACCAACGGTTTATCTTGTGGGAAATCAAAATCTTCCCAAGCCAAACGTCCACCTTCAACATGCGTTGCATTTGGAATATGTCCATCATTCCATTCAGAAAGTCGGCGCACATCAACCACATGGACTTCATTTAATCTTTCGTGCAATTCTTTGGCATTTATATTTTGCACAGCCTCAACAGGATATTCTCTTGCCCATGCTTCGATGCCACCACCCAGATAACCAACTAAATTATCATAACCAATTCTGATTAATTGCCGCGTCGCATCTACCCTTTGGTCTGTTGACTCAGCCACTAACATTATCTTCGCCTCAAATGGAATCACCCAACCTGCCCAGACAACAAGTGGCGCATTGACGAAGATTCCATACGAGTTTGGAATATGTCCCTGACCAAATTGTTTGAAATGCCGAACATCTAAAACGACTACGTCATTATCCATTTGTGATTTCACTTCACTTGCGGATAATGGTTTCAAAACTGGCACACCGCCTAAAATTTTTGCGCCGTTTTGATTTAATCCACGCATGTATTTGTAGTAAGTGGGATAGGCAGGTAAACCTTTAAGTGAACGTTGAATAAATTCTTCTTCAGTTTGTGGCTGTGCTAAATGATTATTTTTTCTTTCATTGCCAATGGTAGTTGTTCTTTCAGACGAAGCAGGTGCAATACAAAACGAACCTGCTCCATGTGTGGGAAATACATTTACTTCGTCAGGTAACTTCAATAATTTATGATGTATCGTTTCATAAAGTTCATGTGCTAAAGAATGAGTATGCTCGTGACCAAGCAAATCCGTCCGTGCGGCACCCCCGACGATTAATGCGCCGCCGCTGAATAAAGCAGAAGGATTTTTATTTTCATCTGTAATCAAAAAAGAAATATGTTCTGGAGAATGTCCGGGCGTGGTCATCACGCGGATTTGAAATGCGCCTAAATCTATAACTGAATCTTCAGTTAATGGAGAATGGTCAAATGCGAGTTGAGCAGTTGCACTTGCACCGATAATTGCTTTTGTTTGTTCTGCAATTTCACGATTGCCGGAGATAAAATCCGCGTGGAGGTGGGTGTCGAGAACATGCGTCAGTGTAAGACCCAGTTGACTAGCAGTATGCAGGTATCGGTCTACGTCGCGAAGCGGGTCTATCAAAATCGCTTTTTTGCTTTCATGTGACCCAATCAAATAAGCCGAGTTGCCGAGTCCTGTATCTACAAATGGATGGACGAAATATGGGGAGGTCATAGCAGAATTATAACTGCTGTATAATGTTGAGAAATTAGGAGTTTTTATGAGCATTACGTTTGATAGCCAAAAATTTGTGTCACATGATAACCGCGTGCCAATTTTGCCTTTGGATTTATCTGCTGTGGAAGAAGTGAAAGTGAATCGTTCAGCAGTAGAACGACGTGCGGCAACAATGAACACCCGCCGCACTGTGAAAAAAGAATGGCAAGCCGCTTGGTTATTGCAAGCAGTGAGAACAATTGATTTGACGACTCTCTCTGGTGATGACACGCCTGGCACCGTGAAAAGATTATGTGCCAAAGCGCGTCAACCGATTCGCTCCGAGTTGTTGACTAAACTGGGGCTTAATCATTCGCTGACAACAGGTGCTGTGTGTGTCTATCACGAAATGGTATCCACTGCGGTTGAAGCGTTAGAAGGCTCGAATATCCCTGTGGCGGCAGTGTCAACTGGTTTCCCTGCTGGACTTAATCCATTCAAACAAAAGATTCAAGAAATTGAAGCATCGGTTAAAGCGGGCGCTAGTGAAATTGACATTGTGATTTCACGCCAACATGTCTTGACGCAAAATTGGCGCGCTTTGTATGATGAAGTGAAAGCGTTTCGTGAAGCCTGCGGACCCGCTCACATGAAATCTATTTTAGCCACAGGCGAATTAGGCACATTGAAAAATGTAATGCGCGCTAGTTATGTTTGTATGCAAGCAGGTTCTGATTTTATTAAAACTTCGACAGGCAAAGAACCTGTCAATGCAACCATTCCTGTTAGTTTAGTAATGGTACGAGCCATTCGTGACTATTATGAACAAACTGGTTACAAAGTTGGATTCAAACCTGCGGGCGGAGTCCGCTCGGCAAAGCAATCTTTAGATTGGTTAATTTTGATGAAAGAAGAACTTGGCGAAGAATGGATGCAACCGCATTTATTTAGAATCGGCGCATCGGCTTTGCTCAATGATATTGAACGTCAATTAGAACACTTTGCTTATGGACGTTATGCCTCGATGCAGTATCAGGCGTTGGGATAATCTTTTTTACTACGAAGTTATGCCTCGATGCAGTATCAGGCGTTGGGATAATCTTTTTTACTACGAAGCCCGCACGGGGATTAATCCCCGTGCTAAAAATACAAATCCTGCTGAAGCAGGATAGCCGACTTCAGTCGGCTTCGTAAAAATAGCATGGACGTTCACGTCCATGCGGATATGAAAATAGAATCGCATCGGATTAAAATCCTCGCTCAGTGCATGGAAGCCCTTCGGGCTAATAGCACCAGTCCACTTTAGTGGACTTCCACGAACTGAGGCAGGACTTTAGTCCGCCGAATGTAAAGATAATATGAAACCTGACCTTCCAATTCTTCCATTCACTTCCCAATCCAAATTTGCGGACTGGCTTGCCAAGAATCATGAAAAATCAAATGGCGTGTGGTTGAAAATCGCAAAGAAAGATTCTGGCATTCCAACTGTGACGTATATGGAAGCCATTGATGTTGCCTTATGTTACGGCTGGATTGATGGACAAAAAAATAGTTTTGACGAAAAATATTTTCTGCAAAAATTTACACCACGCCGACCGAAGAGTATTTGGTCAAAGATTAATGTTGAAAAAGTAGAACGGTTAATTAAAGACGGACAAATGAAACCCGCTGGATTGAAAGCCATTGAAGCCGCCAAAGCCGATGGACGTTGGGCAAATGCCTATGATGGTCAGAAAAATATGGCTGTGCCAGAAGATTTTCAAAAAGCATTGGATAAAAATAAAAAAGCCAAAGTGAAATTTGAATCACTAAAAAGTTCGGAGAGATATTCGTTTTTGTTTCGACTCCATAATGTGAAGAAAATGGAAACAAGAGAAAGAAAAATCAAACAGTTTGTTGAGATGTTGGAGAAGAAATGAAGAGAGTATAATTTAGTTGCGAGGTGTATTATGACTGATATAGAAAAAACTATCATGTTGGAAATTTCAACACTACCTAATGAACAACTAGGTGATGTGTTGAAGTACATTCGTTTTCTTAAGTATAGTTCATTGGATAGTAAAGAAATTGAAAGAAGATTTGATGAATCTTGGGAGCGAGTTCGCGCGCGAGCAAAGGAATTAAACATTACCGCAGAAGACATTGAGGCTGAAATTCGTGCTGTGCGTGAGGGGAAGTAATGCGGGTTGTACTTGATACAAATATCATTGTTTCAGGTTATTTGGGCGGAGCAGTTGAAGCGATTATTGTTGCTTGGAAATCCGGCGATTTCACTTTAATTGTCACTGAAGCCATCATAAATGAATATTTATCCGTATTAAAAAGACCAAAATTCAAAATTGAACAAGTTGAAATTGAAGATTTTTCTGCTCTTTTATTTGATAAGGCAGAATTTGTTATTCCATTAGAGCATATAAACGCCATCCCCAATGATGACTCTGATAATAAATTTTTAGATGCCGCAATAGCAGGGCGGGCGAATATCATCGTAAGCGGAGACCAGCATTTATTGGAATTAAAATCTTTTCAAAATGTTGAAATTGTGACTGCAAAAGAGTTTCTTGAAAAGTTAAGAAAGTAATTCCCTAAAATCTTACTTCACCATAACGGTTGTTCTTCGGTGAAAGGGATTAAGTTTGGAGAATAGATTATAGTTTTTGTTTCAAATTCATAATGCCAAGAAGGTAGAAACACGTGAAAGACGCATCAAGCAGTTTGTTGAGACACTGGAGAAGAATGAGAAAAATGCTTCTTAAGCAAATACACTAAGGTAAAATAATTTTATGGCTTATCAATCTGTTGATCAACTACAAAAAGTTCTTGCAAACAAAGTCTTTCATTACACTAAAGATGCTAAAAAAGCGTCTGGCAGAGCATTGGGAACATTAGTTGAGATTATCACTTTTTACCTTTTGAAATCATGGGGCTTTGAAAATTCGATTGCAATTGAAAAACCTTTATCAGAATATGGGAATCCTGATATTGCTCATAATGTTGAATACTCATTGCACCCAATCTTGAGAGGGTATGATTTTGCATTACCAAAAAGATTACCAATTACTTCATCTCGCTTACTGAGTTCAATTGAAAATGATTTTCCCATAAAAGGGTTTGAAAAGAAAGGGAATATCTTATTAACAAGCGGATTAATATTGAGAAATTCTTGTATCGTTGCAAACAAAAAAGTACCTTATGCTTCACACCTTATGTCAAATTTGCATTCTGTTAAATCTGATGTGGTGCAAGTTCGATTATTAGAACAATTCTCAAAACCTTACGCGATGTTCGAATGTAAAAGAGTAGGTGTTGAAGAAGGAATGAAAAAGGGACCACAAACAATTGAAAAAGCAAAACAAGGTGCTTATGTTGCTCGAACAGTCTCTTCACTTCATAAAGTAAGACTTCCCTCTGGCGAATTGCAAGGATTAATTTATAAACAAAACGGAGAAATCTACTCAAAACCCTATACTGAATTAATTTCAGATATTGTTAATTCTGATGACCCAGAATTATTGAAAGATTTTATTTTGACAGTCGGAGTTGTTAGTAATCACGGTAATTGGTTTACTTCTGATAATCACAATAAAGAGTTAAAAGTTTTGGCTCAATCTTATGATTGGTTACTTTTTCTTACAGATGAAGGCTTGGCTGAATTTATCACTGAACTTTTATTAAAACCTCAGCCTCTTCTTAAACCTGCTCGAAAAGCTTTTCTCGTTAGTTATACAGCAGAAAAGAAAAAGAATGCTTTTACAAAAGTTCAAATGGATTATGAAGCAGACCAAGTTTTACAGTCTTATTTTGTGAAGAATTTAAGTCGTATTGAAAAGTGGTTTAACATCATCACGCCTCGAAGTGGAACAATGCCAAAACTCCATAGTCAAATCTCGCAATTACGCGATAAGAATTGGGAGGCTTTGCATTTATTATGACAGCAGGAAGAAAAGTTGTAACTGAAAAGAAGGATTGGGGCACGCCTAAAAAATATGTGGAGGCAGTCCGAAAAGTATTTGGTGGAGTTATTCACTTAGACCCTTGTTCTAACAAACATTCAATTGTTAATGCGAAGGTTGAATATTCTCTCCCAAAAACAGATGGACTTTCTCAATTTTGGAATTTTCCTACAATTTATGTCAACCCACCTTATGGAAATGATGCTGAACGCGGGACAAGAATTATTGATTGGATTCGCAAGTGCGAAGAAGCCAATAGAGTTTTTGGTTCAGAAGTAATTGCATTAATTCCAGTTGCAACAAATACATCTCATTGGAAAGATTATATTTATAATAGAGCCACAGCCGTTTGTTTTCTTTACGATACACGATTAAAGTTTTTAGAAAATGGAAAAGAAGAAGGCAAAGGCGCGCCAATGTCTTGTGCAATGGTGTATTGGGGAAAAAATTATCAATGCTTCTTTGATGTATTTATCAAATATGGTGCAGTGATGAATTTACAACCTTTGCATAACATAAAAATTGGAACTGAAAACGGTAATGGAAAGCACAAATTATGACAATCCCCGAAATACTCAACACCCTCGAATACGGACTCGCTCCCGAAGCTGCGAAGCCAGCTGAAGAATGGCTGAAAGAACACAACAACAAATTCGGATTATTCATCAACAACGAATGGCGAGAGCCATCTCCGAAAGAATATTTTGATTCGATAAATCCCGCCAACAAAAACAAACTTGCTGACATCGCGCAAGCAAGTGAAAGCGACGTCCATGAAGCGGTCAAGGCGGCGCGAAAGGCTTACGGAAAATGGAGTCAGTTATCAGGTCACGCACGAGCGCGATATTTGTATGCCATCGCGCGTCAAATCCAAAAACATTCGCGTCTCTTCGCCGTCCTCGAAACCATGGATAACGGCAAGCCCATCCGCGAAACGCGCGATATTGATATCCCGTTGGTCGCGCGACATTTTTATCATCACGCGGGTTGGGCGCAACTCATGTCCAGTGAAATGAAAGGATATGAATCGCTTGGCGTTGTTGGGCAAATCATCCCGTGGAATTTTCCGTTGCTTATGCTTTCGTGGAAGATTGCGCCTGCGCTTGCGATGGGCAACACGGTTGTGTTAAAGCCTGCTGAATTTACATCACTCACTGCATTGTTGTTTGCGGAGATTTGCGAAAAGATTCTTCCGCCTGGCGTTGTAAATATTATTACGGGTGATGGAAGAACTGGCGCGGCGTTGGTCAATGCAGATGTGGATAAGATTGCATTTACTGGTTCAACAGATGTTGGACGCATCATTCGTAAGGCGACAGCTGGTACTGCTAAAAAACTTTCTCTTGAGTTGGGCGGGAAATCTCCATTCATCGTCTTCGACGATGCTGATTTAGATTCCGCTGTTGAAGGCGTAGTGGATGCGATTTGGTTTAATCAAGGTCAAGTGTGTTGTGCGGGTTCGCGTTTGTTGGTGCAAGAAGGCGTTGCTGAAAAAATGTACAAGAAATTAAAAGCACGCATGGAAAAATTACGCGTCGGTGACCCGCTTGATAAAGCCGTTGATATTGGTGCAATCGTCGCACCTGTGCAATTACAACGCATTGAAGAACTTGTGAAACAAGGTCAAGACGAAGGTGCAGATATGTGGCAACCATCTTGGTCTTGCCCAACGGACGGATATTTTTATCCACCGACTTTATTTACAAACGTTGCACCTGCATCCACAATTGCACAAGTAGAAATTTTTGGTCCAGTGTTAGCAGCAATGACATTTAGAACTCCTGAAGAAGCAGTCAAATTAGCCAACAACACACGCTTCGGTCTCGCCGCTTGTATTTGGAGCGAAGATATTAACTTGGCTTTGGATATCGCCACTCAAATCAAAGCAGGCACAATTTGGATTAACTCCACAAATCTATTTGATGCCGCTTCTGGATTCGGCGGCTATCGTGAATCAGGTTTCGGGCGAGAAGGTGGAAAAGAAGGTTTGTTTGAATATGTGAAACGGACAAAGGATGAAGGAGAAAAGATAAAGGATGCAAAAAAGCCGAAGGCGAAGAAAAAATCCAATGGCAATAGCATTCATCCTTCATCATTCATAATTCATCCTTCCATAGACCGCACTGCGAAATTATTTATCAACGGCAAACAAGCTCGCCCTGATAGCGGATATTCACTTGAAGTAAAAGATGCCAACGGAAATTTAATTGCCGAAGTTGGCGCAGGTAATCGCAAAGATATTCGTAATGCTGTTGAAGCCGCGCGTGGCATTGCAGAAAAATGGTTTAAGACAACTGGTCACAACAAGGCACAGATTTTATATTACCTTGGCGAAAACCTCTCGGCTCGGAGCGATGAATTTGCAAAAAGAATCGTTCAGCAAACAGGCGTTAATTTTGAATCCGCCAATCAAGAAGTGGAACAATCTATCGAAGCCTTGTTCACCGCCGCCGCTTGGGCAGATAAATATGATGGTGCGATTCACAACACCCCGATTCGCAATGTCACATTAGCTGTTCCCGAAGCCATTGGTGTTATGGCAATTCTTTTGCCTGACGACAAACCTTTACTGGCATTATGTCAATTAGCAGGGACTGCTTTGGCAATGGGAAATGCTTTAGTTGTTGTGCCTTCGCCTTTATATCCTTTGAGTGCAACAGACTTTTATCAAGTCCTCGAAACATCTGATGTCCCAGCTGGGACGATTAACATTGTCACAGGCAACCGTGATGAATTGGCAAAAACTCTATCCGAACATGATGATGTCGATGTGATTTGGTATGCAGGCTCAAAAGATGGTGGCAAAGCCGTGCAAGCCGCATCCGCTGGAAATATGAAACAGACTTGGGTGATGAATTCCGCTGGTGAATTACCAGAGATAGATGAGATTCTAAGACATGCAACTCAGGTGAAAAATATCTGGGTTCCGTATGGGGCGTAATTAAAATATAAAAATTCCGAAGCCTTTAAGACTTCGGAATTTTGCTCTTATTGCGCTTTTGATAATTCTACTCCTTTATACGATAAATAAAAATGCCATCTGTTCCAGCTGCAACATAAATATACTCATCAGTTACTGCCACTCCGTAAGTTGTGTATGGTAAATCATAAGTTGCAATTTTAAGCGGATTCTTAGGATTCGAAATATCTACGACAATTAAATCGTTTTTTATATCAGCCCCATAAGATGCACGATTAGTGAGGTAAGCCAAGTTATTATTAACTGCAATATCGTAAAATTTCTCAAAGGGTTCAATATAACTACCTACTTCAGCCGAAGTTCTTGAATCTGTGATATTTACTATTCTTAATCCGTTGCCAGTTGCAAAATAGGCATATCCTTCTTGTATATCAATACCTAAAATATCATATGTATTTTGATAATAATAGATTCTGTCAGGCTCAATAGGATTTGCAATATTTACAATCCATAAACCATCACTGTGAGAAGGTAAATAGGCAAAATCGTCAGCCAAAGTGATTTTTTGCCTCCATGGAGTTGTTGGAAGTTTATATTGCTTAACTAGAAGCGGTTGAGAAGGATTTGTAATATTAACTATTGCCAGCCCTTCTCTGAGTGCAATATAAGCAAAATTGTTTTTTATGTTAATATCTTGAACATATCCTATTTCATCAAGGTATCCTATTTCAATAGGAATAACAGGGTTTGCAACATCCAATATTCTTAGCCCTCCATTTCCAGAAGCTATATAAACATAACTGTCTATACTGGTTATTGCTCTAATAAACCCTGATGTCGGAGTATAGAAACCAACCTTAGTTGGTTCACTTAGATTTGATATATCTATTATCGACAAGCCCTCATCTTTTACAAATAGATAAATATAATTCCCATGCTTTGCTAAATCATAAGCCCATTTTTCTGTTTCATAAAAACCTACTATTATTGGTTGTATTGGGTTGGAAACATCAATAATCCGTAAACCTTTACTTCCACTAGCATAAACAAAATTACCCTCTATTGCAATACTTTCTAAATTAATACCTTTCAATTCAGAATAAATACCATCATCTGGGATTCCTGTAGATGTGAGGTGAATAATGCTTAATCCACTGCTGGATGCAACATATGCATATTCATTACTTACTTCTAAATCTCTAATATTATTGGCATTAATTCTATTGAAACTAATTTGATTAAATACATTTGGTTCTGGAAAATCTACAGTTAATAGACCTTTATTACTAAGTAAATAAGTGTATTTATCTCCAATAGCAGCATCCACAAAAGAGTACGGCATGTTGTGCCAATCAACACGACTAGATAAATCTGGTAATGAGTTTGAGGTTTCAATGCCATTAAGTTCTGTAGATATATAAGCAAAGTTATTGTCGATTGCAATATCGTTAATACCGTTTTCAAGACGATAAAATGCAGTTCCATTTATATAAGATGGGTTAGATATCTCTACAACTTGAACGCCTAAATCTTTAACAGCCAAATATGCTTGATTACCGTCAAGTGCTACACCTGTTATATAAACAGGATCATAATCGTCTGCTAGTTTCATAACTTCATCGGGAAGTTGATAGTTTCCGATTTGATAAGGCATTTTTGGATTTGAAGCATCAATGATTCGAAAGCCATTATCTTCTGCCGCTGCAAAAATAAGATTATTGATTACTTCTAATTTTGTAACTGATTTTGGGCTCTCGTATACCCCTGTCAAAACTGGATTTGATGGATTTGTCATATCAATTACTTGTAGTCCATTATTTTCTGTGGCAATATAGACATGACTATTAATTAAGGAAATATCTTTTATTTCACCTTCTAAAATATAAGAACTTATTAGTATTGGCTGATATGGGTCTGAAATATCTATGACTTCTAAACCTACATCTTCAACAATAAGATAAGCATATTTTTCATCTACAACAGCATCAAAAACAGCATTGCGTGTTCCGCTAGGGTTTCGAGCATCGTAAAGACCAGTTTCATTAAAAATAATTGGATTTGAAATATCTACAATTCGGAATTTATCATATCTGGCTGAAACATAAAGATAGCCATTATTTATTACTGCTCTTCCTCTAAAATCCACATTATGAGTCTTTGTTATTCTGGCAAATCTTGGGTTTGATATGTTCATCTCTAATAATCGGGTGGATTCAGAAATATACGCATAATCTCCATCAATAGATATGCTGGCAGGCGTACCTGACATTTTATTACACACTAGTCGGGAGGGGTTAGATGGGTCAGTAGCATCTATAATTTGTAAAGCACCACTACACCTTGTTGGTAAAAAAGTGCCATAGCTTTTACATTCAGACAATGGAAGATAAACGTATCCATTTGAAACAGAAACTTTGTTAATGGAGACTGGTGCTGTGTAATAGCCCACTTCAAAAGGATTTGAGGAGTTTGAAATATCTATAATTCTAAGACTTGATTCACCTGTAGCTACATAAGCATAATTGCCATCTACAAAAATATCTCTTGCTTTATCAGGTAGTACATAATATCCAATTCTTTGAGGGCTTGAAGGATTGCTAATATCTAAAATAGCGAGTTCTGAGCCAACACCTACATAAGCATACGAGTTGTTTGTAAAAACAGATTCAACAGAGCCACCGAAATGCCCTATTAATTCTAAGCCTTCTGAAATATAAGAATTAGTGTTACTAAAATTTAATATATTTGGTAAACAAAGATTAGGTGCTGGGAACAATAATTGAAAAGCTACCCATAAAAGAATTGGTACTCCAAAAACAATTGACAAAATAACTACCCCAATTGATTTTAAGATTTTCGATATTGAAAATTTTGATTTTTCCATTTTATTGCCTCCTAGTAATGTTTTTCGATTCCGCCAAACCCAATCATCTTATTCTTCTCGGTCATTTCAATAAAATATTTCAATCGCTTCTTAAATTCTTCTGGACGTTTCCTCACTGCATCAATAAAAGCAATGCGAATTCGTATATAAGAATCTGAAAACTTTTGGAAGTTCTTCCATGCCACTTTATTGGCTTTAATCGCTTTCAAAATATCGGGTGGGATTACAAATTCTTGACTCAAAATATCTGCCAAGCTTTCAGCAATTTCTTTGACTACTTTTTTCTTTGCAACCAAATATCTTAATCTCTCAATATTGGCTTGAGAATAACTTGATTTTGGTTTTCGTGGCGAAAATCGTTGAACTGTTCTTTCATCATCTAACTTTTTGATGATGCTGTCAATCCAGCCGAAACATAATGCTTGTTCAACCGCATCGTTGTATTCAATGCGTGGTTTGCCTGTCTCTTTTTTGTAATAGACCAGCCAAATCTCTTTTTCGGTTTTGTAATTGGCTTTCAACCACTTGCGCCAATCTTTTGGATTGGTCACATACAATGTTTTGGCGATTTCCATGTAAAAATTATAATACCTCTATATCACTATATTGAAGAGGTGATATTTATAATTAATGATGGTTCAGTTGACCTTTTAATCGTATTTTGAATTTCAGCCATTGCATGAGCACCCTTAAATAATTCATGGATTCTTTTTGTATCTCCCTTTGCCTTGACTTTTACTTCACAGGTTATCCCTTTCACTTCTTTTCCTTTATCTTCAAATTCTCCATAAATTTCTATTTCAAACTTTTCTAGCGCAATATCATCTTCTTCGGCTTTGGAACAAATTGCATTACAGTAAGAGATTGCTAATGCCATGAAGAGAAGCTCGCCACCATTGATATTCGAATAAATACCTATGGATTTTGGCGAAAGAGTTGTGGAAATATTATCACTAGTTACTCGAATTTTCTGGTACTTGTCTTTATTCTTTCCCGCTTTCACTGATATTTTCATCGTTTATCCCTTTTAATATTGAAAATATTTTTATAAATTCCGCTTCCTAAATTGTACTCTAATATCAAATATAATAGCAAGTATGTCACTGTATCTTGGTTGCCCCGTGTGGTCGTTCAAAGGTTGGGTGGGGAATTTTTATCCCAAAGGTACGAAGTCGAATCAATTTTTATCCGAATATGCAAAACGGTTAAACACAATCGAAGGCAATACAACTTTTTATGCAATTCCTGCATTTCAAACCATTGCAAATTGGATTGAGCAAACGCCTGAGACATTTAAATTTTGTGCCAAGATTCCAAAAGCGATTAGCCATAATGGAAAATTAGTTGATTATATTGACCGTGCGATTGAATTTACAAATGTGATGAAGCCCCTCGCTTCACGCCTTGGACCGATGTTTTTGCAACTGCCTCCCAGCTATTCACCTAAGCTGATAGATGACCTGGCTAAATTTCTAGAATCATTTCCAAAAGAAATTCGCTTGGGGGTAGAAGTCCGTCATTTAGATTGGTTTGATGAACCAAACAGAAAAGCATTAAATGATTTACTTTCAAAAAATAACATGGCGCGAGTTGTGATTGATACTCGTCCAATACGAAATATGGCGGGTGATGAATCTATCAAAGGCAGTAGCTATGAAAGTTTGCTAGAAGCACGAGAAAGAAAACCAGATGTACCTGTCTTTGAAGAATTGACCACTGACTTTACATTTCTTCGTTATATTGGGCAT
This sequence comes from Anaerolineales bacterium, assembly GCA_016789365.1. Lineage (GTDB taxonomy): Bacteria > Chloroflexota > Anaerolineae > Anaerolineales > Villigracilaceae > Villigracilis. The sequence goes on along the minus strand of JAEURH010000068.1, from coordinate 1,408 downwards.
CCTGAAATGAGTCAAAACCAGGTTTGGGTGGAGGAATGGGTTGGTAGAATCAGCGACCAGTTATCGGCGGGGAAAGAGGCGTATGTCTTTTGTCACACGCCAGATAATTATCTAGCACCTTATCTTTGTAAAGAGATTCATCAACGAGTTTCAAATCAAATCAAAATAAATTCGTTGCCCTGGAATGAAATTGAATCCGATTCTCCGAAACAAGCAAGTTTGTTCTAAGTTTCGGTTATAATTCGCGCAAGGAAAAACTATGAACATTGCGATTGCACTCGTCCTTGGTTTATTAATTGGCTGGTTAGTAGAGTGGGTGATTGACTGGTTTTATTGGCGCCGCCCACGTGATGAAAAAAATGGTGTGCCTGCTAGCACGCCAGTGATGACTCAACGAATAAGATATAAAACTGCGCCAGCCCATGCCGATGATTTGAAAAAAATTAAAGGGATTGGACCTGTGATTGCCAAACGCTTGAATACCGCTGGTATTTATACTTATGAACAACTCGCCGATTTAACGCTCGATGAATTTGAAGAGGCACTTGGTGATTTGTTACAACGCTTTATTAACGAACGCGCGATATTACGACACGCACGCGAATTAGCCGACCAAAAAGCACGCGGGGAATTGAAGTGAAATCTCGTTATGTTCCAGGATATGACCTTTTCAAATTAGTCGTTGCCATTATCTTAACGATTATTTTGATTATCCTTTTGTTGCGCGAACGCGACAGCAGATATGCTTTGTTGGAAGTATCTCCTGTGCCGACCGTGACTCAACTTGCAGTTCTTTCTACTGCGACACAATCGCCTCTTGACCCTAGCCCCAGCCCGACTCTACAACCCCCAACTGTGACTCCTACCCCAGAAGTTGTTGCAACTGAAGTTAGTGCTGTGCCTCAGCCTACTGTCACTGAAACTGCCGTTGCGACTGAATCAACTCCTGCGCCTGTGCAAGCAAGTAATCCTGATGAATGCCCTGCAAACCCGACTCGTTTGCAAGCAGGTATGAATGTAAAAGTGTTAGATTGGTTAAACTTCCGCACGGGACCTGGCTTGAATTATGAAATTCAACGCACCAATCGCCCCGGCACTGAAATGGAAGTCATCGGCGGACCTGTTTGTACTATTAAAGATGGCAATCCGCCACGCGCGTATTTATGGTGGAATGTGAAAATGGAATCTGGTCAAGAAGGCTGGAGTGCGGAAGCGCCGTTAAATTTCCCGAATTACTTTTTAGAACCAACTGAATAATATGTCATTGCGAGGAAGGCTTTAGCCTGACGAAGCAATCTTAAACTGACAAGAGATTGCTTCGCCGCAAGAACAAGAACGCGGCTTGCAAAGACATTAGATTCTTTCAACCCACTTTGCACGCCATTCGGGTGCTTCAAAGGCTTGGGGC
>JAEURH010000067.1 GCA_016789365.1 Anaerolineales bacterium | reverse complement strand
ATTCAATTCCATTCTGCCAGGTTGGACATCCACAGAAAGAGTCGAGGAGTTGTTATCTGCTCGGGCAAAAGCAAACAACTCCACGCTAGAAGAAGAAGCGAAAAAACAAGCCAATGAAAGTGTGTTTGGCAGGTTAGCAACTCCAGAAGAGTTTGCAAACGTCGCAGTCTTTTTAGTCAGCCCCGCCGCATCGTATGTGACAGGCGTGATGTTAACTGTGGATGGCGGAAGTTATAAAGCAACGATTTAATTTACACTCTGGTGGTCGAGTAGGTGGCGGGTCTCGATACATGCTTCGCATACTCGACCATCGCCACCGTATCGAGACCACACATTACAATTGGATATTCAATGAATAAATTATCAAAACTTTCAATCAACTCACTTACCGTAGCATTTTTCTTTTTCATAGATAAAATATTTGCCTTCGTGCGCACAGGAATCATCTCGCGCATTTATACCGATGAAGTGCATTTGTTAGACACGTTCAACGCCGCCAACAATTTACCTGATGTTTTGTTTGCGCTCATTTCAGGCGGCGCATTAGCAATGGCGTTTGTACCGTTGTTGACCGAATACTTAACCACCAAAGACCGTGCCGCCGCATGGGATTTGTTTTCGCGCGTGGCAAACTTTGGTTTTGTAGTGACAGGTTCTTTTGCAATTTTGATTTTTATCTTCGCGCAACAAATTGTGGATGCAAATTTAGGCATTGCCCCAGGCTTTGGTGAAGAGCAAAGAAAATTATTGGCTGAGTTAATGCGATTAAATTTAATTGGCACAATGATTTTTTCCATCAGTGGTTTGGTGATGGCTTCTTTACATGCCAATCAACATTTTATTTTCCCTGCTATTGCGCCGAGTGTGTATAACGTCGGACAAATTATTGGCGCAATTTTTCTTGTGCCGCGTTTTGGCATTCATGGTTTGGTATATGGCGTTATCATCGGCGCGGCGTTTCATTTGTTGATTCAATTGCCGATGTTGTTTAAGTTTGGATTCAAATGGACGCCTTCGTTAGATATTCGCCATACGGGTTTGATTGAAGCGTTGAAATTAATGGCACCGCGTTTGTTTACGATGGCTGGCATTCAATTAATTTTTATTGCGCGTGATAATCTTGCATCACGTTTAGACCAAGTCGGTGCCGTGACTTCGTTAACTTATGGCTGGATGATTATGCAAGTGCCTGAGACGATTCTCGGCACAGCGATTGCCACTGCCATGTTGCCTGCCTTATCTCAACTCGCTTCAAAACAAGACTGGCAAAATTTTCGCGCAACCGTAGAGCGTGCGCTTCAAGTTTTAATTTCTCTCACATTGCCTGTTGCAGCAGTGATGGCGGCTGGGATTCATCCGTTAGTGCGTGCTGTGTTTGGTTTTGACGAAGCAACATCCCAACTTATCACATGGACGACGCGCGCTTACCTAGCCACGCTTACAGGGTACTGTATTCACGAAATTGCCGTGCGTGCTTTTTACGCCCGCAAAGAACCGATGTTTCCTTTATATGCTGTATTGATTCGGTTAGCATTGTTCTTGTCTATTGGCATTGTGGGCATTATCTTTTTTGAGGATATTGGCGCGCCCATCATTGCCTTTGCAGAGATTTCGCTATTAATAGAAGCAGTGATATTGCTTGGTTGGCTTTCAAAACGAACGCATGAGCCAATCCAATCTGGTAATTCTATTTTCAAAGGTTTAATTGCCGCAGTCGTCGGTGGAGTTGTCACTTATCTCATCGCCTTATACTTGCCCGGTGGAGCGATTGTCACTGCCCTCATTGGCATGGTCATCGGCGGGTTGGTAGCACTCGCTATCGTCTGGTCTGAAGCGAAGCAGTTACTAAAATTGTAAATATGATTCAGCAGGGTGCGTCGCACTTTGAATAGCAGAATGAACTATAAGATAAGATGAACTTGCTAGAAAAGATAATCCTAAAGTCAGTAGTGCGACGCACTCTTTATATCAACACATCTCTTTCCTCTTTCATCTTTCTAGGCGTTAACCAAAAATAAGAAGATTTTCTAACTTTTCAAAGGAATGTATAATTCTCAACATGACAGAACCTATCGAAAACACACAACCGAATCCACCTTATAAAGAAGATGATACCCAACCGATTGGCAAAGTAAAGAAAAAATCCAATTGGAAATCTATCCTCATCAGCATCGTTGGCTTTTTGCTAGTCATCGGCTTAGGCGCATTCGGCGGATACTCCTCTGGCGTTTCCGCTCGTCGAGCCGCCGAGTCTGCTATCTTAGACCAACAACTTTCCGAACAATTTTCATTTGCCTTAGTAGATATTCAATTTGGGCGGTATGAAAATGCCCGCGAACGTTTGGAATTTATCATCGCCAGAGACCCTAACTTTCCCGGCGCGCAAGAAAAACTAACCGAAGTTTTAGTATTAGGCTCTATCCCAACCCCTGCCCCAACCGTTACCCCTACCGCCACACCAGATTTCAGCGGTGCAGAAAGCGCCTTTGCCCGCGCTCAAGAATTGATTCGCTTACAAGATTGGCCTGGTGCGCTTGGCGCGTTAGATACTATCCGCAAACTTGACCCAACCTACAAAACCGCCCAAGTAGATGGAATGTACTATTTCGCACTTCGCAACCATGGTCACGACCTCATAACAAGACAAGGGAATCTCGAAGGCGGTATTTACTATCTAACATTAGCAGAAAGATTTGGACCATTAGATAACAATTCCAACGCCTTGCGCGAAGGCGCACGTGCTTACATCACAGGCGCAAGTTTTTGGGAACTCAATTGGGAACAAGCCGTAATTTACTTTGAACAAGTAGCTTTTGGTTTTCCTTCTTTATGGGATGGCACCCTAACCGCCTCCGAACGGTATCGCATCGCACTCATGCGCTTTGGTGATGAACTTTTTACAAGACAAAATTACTGCGCCGCCTATGATGCCTACACTGCCGCCTCTGGTATTGGTACATTAGATTCAACTGCCGCATCCAATTCTGCGCAAGCACAAATTCAATGCTTCCCACCAACTGCTATCCCAGAAGCAACTGCAACCACTGGTGCTCCCCCAACTGACCCACCTACCGAAGCCCCAACAAATACACCCGAACCTTCGCCAACGCCATAACATGCCACCAATTCCCATTTGGGCTTTGACATTAACTTACTGGCTTCACATGCTGGCTGTCGTTGTTTGGATTGGAAGCCTCACAGCAATTAGCATCCTCATCCTCCCCGCTTCGCGCCGGACTTTGAATTTGGTTCTGCAACTCAGCCTGATATCTGCCTTACAGAAAAGACTTGAACCCATCGCTTGGTTTAGTATCGGCATGTTAGCATTTACAGGTTTAATTCAAATGTCCACCAGCGAGCATTATGATGGATTCTTAAACATCAGCACAACATGGTCACTGGCGATTTTGTCAAAACACATTCTCGGCGGATTAATGATTGTCGTCAGCGCGGTTCAAACATGGGAAGTCATCCCCGCCATACAAAGAATCTTAATCAAAAAAGCAAAAGCCGATGAAGCCGAACTGGCAAAATTACAAAAAAGAGAAATACGATTGATAAACATAAACATATTTCTCTCGTTGCTAGCACTTGGGGCAACTGCTATTGCAAGAGTTTCGTAGTAAAAGAGAATTCCCAAGTCTTGCGAAGCATTTCGGAATTCTAGCATCCGCTTATCTGCTTGCCGAAGGCAATCCGTTACTTTATCCGCTAAATCTAAAAGCACACACCGCCGGGGAAGGCGGTGTGTGCTTTTTAGCAAACTTGCGCAGAGGACGGCACAGAAAGCAAAATCAAATTTATATCTTAATCAATTCAGGCTGAATAATTGTCCCCGTTAAATCGTATGTCAACGCGCCAGTGATTCGCACTGGCACAATATCGCCGATATTGGCTTTACCTTCTGCCAAAACCATGCCATCAATTTCAGGTGCATCACGATAAGACCTGCCGATGGAAATTCCATTATCAAAGCCTTCGATTAATACATCCAAAGTTTTGCCAACATAACTTTGATTCACTTGCAACGAAATATTTTGTTGCAACTCCATCAAACGATTGTATCGTTCTTGTTTGACAGAAGCAGGTATCGGGTCACCGAGAGGCGCGGAAGAAGTGCCAGGCTCAAATGAAAATTGAAATCCGCCTGCGCGGTCAAAGCGCATCTCATTCATAAAATCATATAACGCTTGAAATTCCTCATCCGTTTCGCCAGGGTAGCCGACAATAAATGTTGTGCGAATCGCTAAATCTTTAATTTGCGAACGCATCTTCCCAAGCGTGCGATGCACCCAATCAATATTGGATGGTCGCTTCATGCGATACAAAGTTTTCGGGTGCGCATGTTGAAGCGGCATGTCAAGATACGGCAGAACTTGTTTGCGAGACGCCATCACTTCAATTAACCTATCCGTGACATAACCCGGATACGCATACATGATTCGTATCCAATCCATATCTGGCACAGAATCAGTTAATTGTTCAAGCAAAAATGCCAAACCATCTTTGATTCCCAAGTCGTGACCATAATCGGTAGTATCTTGTGCAATCAAAACCAATTCGCGCACGCCTGCATCGCGTAATTGACGTGCTTCATTAATAATAGATTCAACAGGGCGTGAAACAGCCGTACCTTTAATTAATGGAATCGCACAAAAAGCACATGGTCTTCTACAACCATCCGCCACTTTGATATAAGCACTTGCACCCGCCACACTGACTCGCAAGGTATCATTTTCATCTACACCAACTGTTTTAACTTCTGGCAAATGATAAATCGGTTCAGGATGTTTTGTTTTTCGTAAATCTTTTACAACTTGCACAATATCCATCCAACGGCGTGTACCAAGAATACCATCAATGCCTGGCACTTTTTTCGCAACTTCCACGCCATAGCGTTGCGTTAAACATCCCGCCGCAATTAACACTTGACCATCGCGCTTAGATTGTGCCAATTCATCCAACACGCGATATGATTCTGCTTTTGCAGGTCCAATAAACCCACAAGTGTTGACAATTAACACTGTGGCTTTGTTTGGGTCTTCCACAGCATTATAGCCATCACGCAAAAGCAACTGTGCCATCGAATCAGAATCAACTGTATTCTTTGCACAACCTAATGACACTAAATGAAATGTATTTTTCTTTGACATTTTTTCCTATTGAGTTACGAGATATAAGAAACAAGTAACAAGTTGCAAGTTACCAATCTACCCATTACTGACCACTGAACACTGACTACTGACTCTCCGTCGCCGTCGGCGTAACAGATGGCGTGATAGATGGTGTCACAGTCGGCGTAGTGAGTGGCGTATTCGTAGCAGTTGGCGGAACAGTTGCAGTCGGAGTCGCTACACCTGTCACCAAATAGGCGCGATTGACCACTTCACCTGCCCCGCCCATCAGACCTAAATCTTGTCCATTATACGTCACTCGCAAAGCGGAGCCATCGCCAGTTAACACCACCACTTGATTTTCTGCCTGAAACACCTGCGTCTCACGCGGAGACATACGTCCTTCAAAAACAATTTTGCCATCTACTGAAATTTGCACAAACACTCTCTTCAATGCAAACAAACTGACCACCACATTTGCATTCACTTCTGGTGATGGTGCTAATAAAGTCACCGCCGCATCATCACCCGCAGAAGATGTAGCAACCGAAGGGTCATTCACTGGCGCAAATGTTAATTCAATCGTCGGCGTTGGCGAAGATTGCTCAAATACATCCACAAATGGAATCAAGGTCGGCTCTGCTTCTTGTTCATTTTGCAAACGAACAACACGCCCCACGCCCCAAATCGCCAGCGTCACTAACAATGCAATCATCACCAAGCCAAAAACCAAATCGCCTGCAATAAAAGTCCGCAACCATGGAATAGATGCATTCACTTGCGTCTGAATTTTTTCACGCGGCGTTTCGGCATACTTTTCACGTCGGCGTGCTTGCAACGCGTCAGCAAAGCGTAGCAAAATTTTATCGGCATCTAAATCTAAAAACGTGGCGTAATTTTGTAACATGCCGCGCGTTTGCACAGGTGATGGTAATTTTTCAAACGAGCCTTCTTCCAATGCTTTTACAAATGGCGCGCGTAATTTTGTATGGCGTTCCACTTCTTCAATCGTCAAACTAATCAACTCGCGTTGCGTCCGTAGTTGTTGACCAATTTCAGCAAAAATCACATCAGCCGGTTGTGTTGGAATTTTTTCTTCTTCAACGATTTCTTTTTCTGTTTCAATTTCTGGATTTGATACCGCTTCTTCTTTTTTGAGATTGAATCGAAACATAGATTTGATTCGTTCAACAAGATTCGGTTTCGCTTCATCACTGACTTCAACCTGTTCGGCTTCGGTGATTTGACTCTTATCTTCAAGCATTGACTCCGCTTCGGGCGTAGAATCCGCTTGGGGTTTAGCACCCAGCCAGCGCGTCCAGAAAGGAAGCGGTTTTTCATCTTCTTCCACCAATGGCGGAATTTCAGTTTCTTGTAAATTGACTTGTGGCAACGGTCCAGCCACTTCTTCAATCACTGGCGGATTTTTTTGTATTTCGGCAATCAATTCATCAATGTTGAGATTTAAGTATTCAGAGTAAATGCGCAAAAAGCCACGCCCCTGCGCGGCGGATGGCATGACCGAATAATCATCCGACTCTAATGCCTGCAAAAATATTTTGCGAATGCGCGTTTCATCAGACGCTTTTTCAAGCGAAACAAAAAGCGACTCGCGTTCTTTTTTTAGCATCTGACCGATGGTTTGTGGCATGGAAGTATTGTATTACAAATGAAGAATAAATTTCAAATATGATAAGAAGGTGTAAAATATATCTATGCAAGCCGTTTCTTATCCGTTTGACCTTACGAGATTAATTGAATTCTGCCGCCAAAATGATGTTTCCATGGCGGGCATTTTTGGTTCGATGGCGCGCGGTGAATCAAATAAAGATAGCGACATTGATTTGTTGATTCGCTTTTCAAAAAGAAAAAGCCTATTAGCATTGGTTCGCTTTGAAAGAGAATTAACGGAGTCTTTAGGCAAAAAAGTTGATGTGCTTACAGAGTCCTCTATCAGTCCATATATGCGTGAACGTGTTTTGAATGAAATGCAGGTAGTCTATGGCACGCGATGAATTTCTTTATTTACGTCATATTTTGGACGCTATCAACATTGTTGAAGAATATTTAGACGGTGTTGATGAAAAGAAGTTCATAGAAACTCGTTTACTTCAAGATGGCGTAATCCGTCAGATTGAAATAATTGGCGAAGCGGCGCGGCATGTTTCTAAAGATATGAGAAAAACTTATCCTGAAATTCCTTGGGAAGATATTGTTGGTATGCGTGATAAATTAATTCATGGTTACTTTGGCGTAGATATTGAAAAAGTTTATGATACCGCTCGTGAAGATTTACCAGTTTTACACAAACAAGTAATAGGGATTCTAAAAGACTTTGGGCAGGATGCTTCATAAAAAACGCTCTTTTCACAAGAGCGTTTTTTTATGAACTTATTCGGCTGTTTCAGCAACTGGTTCTTCGGCTGATTCTGCTTTTTTGCTTTTCTTTGGTTTTTCAGCCGTCTCTTCTTCAACTGGTGCAACGGCGGTTTCGATGCTTTCGCCTTCACGGTGGACGATGATTTTTACTTCTGGTACCAAGTCCATCGTTAAGCGGACGCGCGCTGTGAATTCGCCCAATGTGCGAATCGGTTGCGTATCTACTAATTGACGTTTTACTTCAAAGCGAATCTTTTCTGTAATGGCAGTGGCAATATCTTGTGTGGTTATAGAACCGTATAACTTGCCGGTTTCACCAGCCTTGGCAGGGAAAATTAAAGTAAGTTCTTTAATTTGGTCGGCAATGCCTTTGAGTTCTTCATTTTGGGTGTTGCGACGAATTTCGGCTTGTGACTTAATTTTTTCCACTTGCTTCATTGCGCCTTCAGTGGCAAGCACTGCAAAGCCTTGCGGCAAGAGGAAGTTGCGTCCGTAGCCATCGGCTACTTTTTTAATATCCCCAGCGCGTCCTAATTTATATACATCTTTAATTAATAATACTTTCATTTTGTTTAAGCCCTTTCTGGCAAAGTTTGGCATGCCGCAATCAGCGGCACCTCGGTCTCACGTTGTGATGACCTCGGAAGTGAAGGGTACAACACTCTGCGGGGGCAGAGTATACCACAAGTAGGGTTGCCAACTCTAAAAAATAAGATAAGATAATGCCATGTTCAAGTTTCCCATCAGTTTTCGGCGTGTGCTTGTCTTTGCAGGTATTTTCGTTTTGATTTTATTCGTGATTGAATTTAACTCACGCTTAGAAGAACTGAACCGCTTAAATGAACAACGCGAACAGGTGCAAGCCATGGCAACCCAAGCAATGCAAACTCAACTTGCCTTGCAAACCCAAGTTGCTTATGCTGGCTCTAATGAAGCAGTAGAAGAATGGGCTCGTACCGAAGGGCATTACATTCAAGAAGGTGACCAACCCGTGATTCCTCTCGGCGTACCCGGCAGTGACCCAGTCATCGAGCCTACCCCTGAACCCATTCCAACTCCAATGCAAAACTGGGAAATCTGGTGGACATTATTCTTCGACGAATAAGATTCATCACAATGGAAAGCAGTATTTCTGCATATTTAGTTTCGTTTGTTTCCTTAGCCGTGTTACTGATTGTTACGGTAGCATTGGCATTTTTACGTTGGAAAAACGCTCAAGAACAAGCCTTGCTCAAAGCGGAACAACGTCGCTCACAACAACTCGGCTTGCTCGAAGAAGCCGGCAGAATCATCGCCGATAGTTTTGACGAAAAAGAAATCCTCCAGCGTGCAATTGCCTCTATCACCACACGTTTTGGTTATGCTATATCTGCCATTTCAAAATTAGTTGAAGGCGACATGCTTGAAGTGGTTGTCATTGCCGGCACTGAAGATTTTGGCTACAACCCCGGTTATCAGCAAAAAATGGGAGTTGGAATCATTGGTCACACTGCAGAGGTACGAAAAACCTACGTCACTGAAAATGTTTCAAAAGACCCATATTACTTTTCTAGCGATGAACATTTTGGTTCAGCCATTTGCACGCCATTGTTCAAAGGCGAAAAACTTTTCGGTGTGTTGTATGTAGAAAGTCAAAACCCAAATGATTTTGATGATCTTGATGTAAAAACAATGGAAACGCTTGCCGCGCATATTTCTGCCTCTTTGCATCGTGCCTCTTTATATGCCGAAACACAAGAAAACCTGCACGTTTTATCTATCATCCAAAATATATCCAGAACAATTGCTAGTTCATTAGAAAAAGAAAAAATTGCGAATCAAGTCGTCACTGCTTTAAAAGAAGCGTTTGGATACACTCACATCAGCATTTATTTTTTAGAAGAAGATTATCTACACCTCGCCGCAGAGACGGGCTATCCAAAAGAAATGGTGATTGAAAAAATTCACATCAGCCAAGGCGTAAGCGGAAGAGCCATCCGCACAAAGACTGTCCAATTTATTGAAGATACAAGCAAAGAAGATATATTCCTAAGAGCAGACCATGCCATCACAAGTGAAATTTGTGTACCGCTTCTCAAAGAAGATACAGTGCTTGGCACATTAAACATTGAATCTAGCCCTACACGCAAATTAACTTTAACTGATGCTCAATTACTAACAGCAGTTGCTAGCCCGCTTGCCATTGCCATTGACAACGCTCGTTTGCATGAACAAATAAAAAAGATGGCAACCACAGATGCGGTAACAGGTTTATCAAACCGCCATGTATTTGAACAAACCCTCGCCGCCGAAGTAGAACGCACACAAAGACTCGGCATGAATGTTTCACTCATTATTTTTGATATTGACGACTTCAAAGAATTTAATGATACCTATGGTCACCCCGCTGGTGATGCACGCTTAAAAGGTATGGCAGAAATTATCAAAAGCAATTTACGCAAATATGATATTGCCGCGCGTTATGGTGGTGATGAATTTGCTATTATCCTTTCCAATTCAAATGAACAAAACGCGCTCGCCTTTGCAAAGCGCCTGCATGAAGCCGCGCAAATTGGTGCGCCAAACACAACGGATGAAAATGCGCCGGGCTATACACTTAGTATAGGTCTGGCAACTTTTCCGCAAGATGCCGCCAATCATAATGAGTTACTCATCGCCGCAGACCACGCCGCCATGCGCGCCAAACATTTAGGCAAAAACCAAATCAAACTCGCAAGCGATACAGGCAAATGAAACAACTTGACCTCTTCCCCATCACCACAAAAATTGAAAATGATGAATTAACAATTGCTGGTCATAACTTAAAAAAACTTGCAGATGAATTTTCGACTCCACTTTATGTTTATGATAAAGCGACTCTCGACTCATCTGTTGCTGACTATAAATCTGCTCTTGCCTCTTACTACCCCCAGCCTGCTTCTGTGACCTACGCAGGTAAGGCTTACCTCTGCCTCGCCATCGCCCAATGGACTCAATCGCATGGCTTAACACTCGATTGCACAGGTGAAGGCGAAATTCACATTGCATTAAATGCAAATGTGAAACGTGAAAATATCCTTGTGCATGGCGTTAACAAATCAGATGCTGATTTAGAATCTGCACTTCAACATGCAGGGACAATCGTTGTAGATAATTTTACAGAACTTAAAAGAATAAAAGAGACTCTTCGCTTCGCTCAGAGTGACATAAATCTTTGGCTTCGGCTTTTACCCGGTGTCACTGTTTCAACACATCATATTCATACGCAAACAGGTCATCACGAAAGCAAGTTTGGGATGACGCGTGAAGAAATTTTAGAAGCGGCAAATTTTTGTAAAGAGAATAAATTACCTTTGAAAGGTTTACATTTTCATCAAGGCTCAAACTTTCGAGACCCCGAACCATTAATCCCTGCGATTGAAATGGCGTTAGATATTTCCAAAGAAATCGGCTTTGAAAATGAATGGCATTTTTGCCCCGGCGGAGGTTGGGGTGTGGCTTATCATGAAGATGAATTGCCACATCCATCTATTAAAAGTTATGTCAAAGGGGTTTGTGAAGCAGTGATTGAAGGTTGTGAAAAAAGAAATTTATCTCTTCCACATTTACATTTGGAACCAGGCAGAAGTTTAGTAGCCAGAGCAGGTGTAGCAATTTATCGAGTTGGCGCAATAAAAAAAAGAGAAAACAAAACTTGGGTTTTAGTAGATGGTGGCATGGCGGATAATCCGCGCTATGCGATGTATGGGGCAAGATATAGTTGCCTAGCAGTGACAAATCCAAGTCAAGAACGAAGCGAAGTGATTTCTGTTGCAGGTCCATATTGTGAGTCAGGCGATGTTATCTTTGAAGATTTGGGAATGTCAAAACTCAAAATAGGTGATTTGATTGCTGTGCCGATGAGCGGCGCGTATCATTTGAGTATGTCATCCAATTACAATGGCGCGCGAAAGCCTGCAGTGTTGATGTTAGAAAATGGAAATGCAAAATTGATTCAAAAAAGAGAAATGTTAGATGATTTAATTAGGCGGGATTTGAAATTGTAAAAAAAATCGCCGTCCACAGGATGCTTCGCAAAGGACGGCGATTTGAGCATTCAATTTTTTATTTTTCAACTTTTTCTGTGGCGTTGGCAGGGATAGATGAAGGCGACATGGCGGCTTTGCGCATTTGGTCTTCTTGTACCATGTGAATGCCGTTGTTGACTTGATTGCTTAACTTTGCGATTTGGTCTTGCAATTGCATCAGAGTTTCAAGGACATAGTTATCTGCATCAGCACGGATGGCTTCGGCTTCGGCGCGTGCCTGACTAAGAATTTGTTCGGCGCGACGTTGCGCTTCTTGTGTGATGATATCTTTTTGAGCCATTTCAGTGGCTTTATCACGTGCGAGTTGTAATGTACGATTCGATTCTTCTTGTGCTTGCGCCATGACGCGGTCTCGTTGAGCGACAACTTGTTGTGCTTTTTTCACCTCCTCAGGGATGGCGATGCGCATTTGGTCAATCAGTTCTAACATGCGATCTTCATCCACAATGACGTTGTGTGTGAAAGGCACTGCTTTCGCATCATTGAAGAGTTCTTCGAGTCGGTCTATGAGTTGCAGAATGTCCATAAGTTATTTATGCAATTTTACTCTGAAAATCAATTATTAACAATTCTAGCACAAATTAATCACGCAAGGCATTGGGCGGAGAGTGTTCCCCCATTTGGGCTACTTTTTCTTTGAGGGCTTTTTCCACATGCGGAGGCACCATGCTAGAGACATCGCCATTTAATGTGGCAATCTCGCGCACGGTTGTAGATGAAAGGAAGGTATGTTGCTCGGCAGTGATTAAAGCCACAGTTTCGACTGCATCTTTGGCTAGGCGTTGATTTGCCAACGCCATGCGAAATTCAAATTCAAAATCGGAAAATACGCGCAATCCGCGCACGATGACTTGGGCATTGATTTTTTTTGCAAATTCAATCGTCAAGCCACTGTAACCAGTGACTTTGATTTTGGGATTATCTTTGAAGGCTTCGCTCACCAACGCCATGCGTTCTTCAGGTGAAAAATATAATGTTTTCAAAGGCTTATCATAAACAGCCACAAGAACTTCATCAAAAAGTTTTGAAGCGCGTGAGGCAATGTCTATGTGACCATAGTGGATGGGGTCAAATGTTCCGGGGAATAAGGCTCGAACCATAATTTAGTTTTCTCGTTTAGTAGTTTGGTAGTTTGGTAGTTTGGTAGTTTGGTAGTTTGGTAGCGAAATAGTTATTCTGACGGTTTCGATTTTCGTAAATAAGCAATTAATCCATTAATCAGCCGTTTTGTTTCAGTTGCAAGGTGATAGGCTTTATTAAGTTCATCTTGATTAATATATTTTCTATCAAGCGCTAAATATAATTCTGATTGTACCTCGCTGGCAGAACGCCTAGACATTTTCAAAAAACGAATAAATTCTGGGTTTGTTCCAGCGTCAAAACCTTCTGCAATATTGTGCATAATTGAACCTGCCGCATCCTGTATTTGACCACATAAACGAAAATCTTTTGCAAACCTAACATTTTCCGTTAAGTCATAAATAAAATTTGCAAGTACACGAGCCTTTTGCCAACTCTGTAACTCTTCAAACTTTTCAATTTTCGCCATGTCAGCCTCCTAACTTGAAACAACTATCTAACTATCTAACTATCTAACTAATATCACTTTGTGTTCCATTCCAAAATCTTTGAAACGCCTCTGCCAACAAAGCATGTTCTGGCTGATTTAAGTCTGGGTCTTTTTCAAATAAATTTTTGGCTTGTTCACGCGCTTTTTCAATTAACTTGACATCGGTAATGCTTGCCATTTTCAATGATGAAGCAAAACCTGCCTGACGTGTCCCTAAAAATTCACCGGGACCGCGTAATTTCAAATCTAAATCTGCGAGTTCAAAGCCATCGTTTGTGACTGCCATTGCTTGCAGACGTTCATTTTCGGTGGCATCTTCACGGGTGGGAATTAATAAACATGTCGAAGCGACAGAGCCACGCCCGACTCTTCCGCGTAGTTGATGAAGTTGTGCTAAACCAAATCTATCTGCACCTTCAATTAACATCAAGGTTGAATTTGGAACATCCACACCCACTTCAATCACAGTCGTTGAAACGAGAATATCAAATTCTTTATCTCTAAATTTCAACATGACTTCATCTTTTTCGCTCGGACGCATCCGCCCGTGTAACAAACCGAGTTTCAAATCAGGGAATACATGCGTAGATAATGCCTCAAAATCATCCACCGCCGCGCGTGCATCCATTTTTTCGCTTTCATCAATTAATGGATACACAATAAACGCCTGATTTCCATTTTGCACTTGTGACCGAATCATGGTAAACGCCCGTTCACGTTCTTGTGGACGAAGCACATACGTTGCAATCGGTTGTCTGCCCACAGGCATCACATTCATTACAGAAATATCTAAATCGCCAAACATCGTCAATGCTAACGAACGCGGAATCGGAGTCGCAGTCATCACCAACAAATGCGGGTTTGTACCTTTGCTTCGTAACTCAGCGCGTTGCTCCACACCAAAACGATGTTGTTCATCAATGACGACAAATTGCAAATCTTTGAAATTGACATCAGGTTCAATGACGGCATGAGTGCCAATCACTATTTTGATAGAACCATCTGCTAAACCAGATTTAATCGCTTCTTTCTCGCTTCCAGTTGTGTTACCGACTAGCAAACGAATCTCATCTTGATTCAAGAATCCCTTTTCGCCAGTTAACAAATTGACAAAGTTTCGATAATGCTGTTCTGCCAAAATAGATGTCGGCGCCATAATCGCGGCTTGACATTCATTGCTGACAACCATGCTCGCACCCAATGCCGCAACGACAGTTTTACCTGAACCTACATCACCTTGAATGAGTCGATTCATGGGTTTGCCAGAATCTAAATCTTTACGAATATCATCCAACGCAGTTTGTTGAGCAGATGTTAAACTAAAAGGAAGATTCGCTAAACGGTCAGCAACCCAGTTGTCGGTCACAGTGAAGCGTCTTCCATCTACTGATTGCCAATCTTTTCTTTGTCGCAACACACCCATTTGCAAATAAAAAATTTCATCAAATGCCAAACGTTCACGCGCAAGTTTAAGTCTATCTTGCGAATCAGGAAAATGAACTTGCGTTAACGCTTCACTCAACGAAACCAAACGTGCTTCACGCTTCAACGTATCAGGCAATGGGTCAACCACCGCAGGCGACCAATATGAAACTACTTGCTTCATTTGATTACGCAACCATTTTTGCGTGATGCGTTCGGTGAGCGCGTAAATCGGCACAATGCGATTTGTGTGCAAATTTTCCATCTCAACAAATTCCCAATCAGGGCTGTTCATTACAAGTCGCCCAAGATATTGGTCAATTTTTCCAGAGACAGAAATCATGTCATCTTTTTTGAAACGATTTAATAACCACGGCTGATTGAAAAAAGAAATTCGCAACGACCCCGTGCCATCGCTGATAATCAATTCAATAATATTTTGTTTGCCACCACGAATCGGTCTGTTCGTTACACTTTGCACCGAACCCAACACCGTCACCACATCATTAAACATCAATGCTTGAATCGGTTTCAATAATGAATAATCTTCATAACGGCGCGGATAGTTGTATAACATATCGCCCAGCGTTTGCATCCCCAACTTCGCCAACGACTCCGCATTTTTTGGTCCCACGCCTTGCAACACCGTCAACTTTGAATCAAATGCGGCAGGCGTTTGGCTATGCTTTGCACCCGCCACTGATTCAGAACGTGGTGCAGGGTTTGGTCTTTGTTTTTGATGTGGCTGATGCTGATTTTGTTTTACTGGATTTTGATTCTGCGGTTTTGATTCTTGTTTAACAGGGACATCGCTTCGTTCTTGACGTGGAACTTGATTCTGTTCCTTCGGCTTTTGATTCGCTTCGGGATATGTTTCGCCAATTCGCTTCCATAATCCCTTCAACGATTCAGCCCGCCCTTCAGGGCTTAACTTTTCATACGAACGCAAACGCGCCACCACTGCTTGAATCACTTCTTCATTAACTGAATCGGCGCGTGCTTCCCCTTCCCAATAATCCAGCATACTAGCCAGCCCGCCAATCACAGCGGTATTTTGATATTTATTCTCATGTTCGAGGCGAAAAAATTTACGTAGTTTCTCTAAAGACGGTTGCATAATATCTAATTTTATCATGGTAAAAAAAAGACTTCGGAAGTCTAGGTTATTGCAAATTCCTTACCCTCGGCAAAGTGCTGGAACGTCTGCTGGCTAAAAGGAATCCAATGGCAACAATCAGCCAAATTGTTGGGATGATATACCCCACAAGCGAATCCATATACAATCCGCTCCATTGAGAGTAATAAGCAATCAAACTAATCCCTAAAGCGGATAGGAAAAAAATAAACAAAATAGAGTTACGCAATCTGGATGGGTGTTCATTGCGAATCATTAAGCAAATCAAACCCAAGACGATGCAAAAAATTCCGAAGCCGTAGGACATGAAGTAAAAACCACCTGATGTGAAAAATACTGAAATCCCCTCAACCACATACCAAATACCAAAAATTGTGAGCATCCACTTGGTTTTCATTTATCATCTCCTTTCATGCCTTATTTTCTACAAAGAAAAAGCAAATCAACTCTCTCATTATATTTGAAATATGATGGTGTTTATGAAATCAAATTAATAAATCATTTGTTTCGGTTTTATGATTTAATATGTAAAACCTGAAAGGATTCTTAACATGGACTGGTTCAACAACAGCAAATTATTTGATTTAGCAAAGCAAGGTCAGCGATTAACGCATATTGTATTGGTTATTCCACTTTCGTTTTTGTTCGTTTTCATTTCTCAAATGGGAATCATCCCCATTGTTATCGTATTAGGAATCTTATACGGCTTTTCAGAAACAGGTATTGATATGCCCGAGCTCCCAGCCCTCGTTTCAGGTTTTTGGATGGCAATGCAATTAATTTCCGCTTTCATTTTGGTTTATGCTATTTTATGGGTATGGCTCTTCTTTTTTGAGAAACGCCCGTTTTGGACTTTAGGCTTTGAACTCAAAAATGCAGTCAAACAATATGCGCGCGGATTTTTGTTCGGGATGATGATGTTCGTCGGTTCAGTAGCAATTCTCGGCGCGTTTGGAAGCGTCGCATTTGAGTCAGGAAATCCAAGTCAACAAGGAGTCGCGGCAGTAGGTGGAGTCGCTTTAGTTTTATTTGGTTGGATAATTCAAGGTGGCGCGGAAGAAGTTTTGATTCGCGGTTGGGTGTTGCCTGTGATTGGCGCACGTTATAAAGCGTGGATTGGTTTGCTGGTTTCATCTTTGATATTTGCAATTTTGCATGGGCTGAACCCAAACTTGAGCGCGATTGCATTAATCAACTTGGCATTGTTTGGAGTGTTTGCAGGTTTGTATGCCATGCGCGAAGGTTCGATGTGGGGAATCAGTGCGTTGCATAGTGTGTGGAATTGGGTGCAAGGAAATTTTTTTGGCTTTGAAGTGAGCGGCACAAATGCCGAAGGTGGCACGTTGATTAACTTAATGGAAACTGGGGCAGATTGGTTAACAGGTGGAGCATTTGGTCCAGAAGGTGGAATTGCCGTGACAGTTGTTTTGGTGATTTCAATTGCGATAACTTTGTTTTGGAAAAGTAAATCAGAAAATATTTCTTGATAAATAATTGCAGAGATGTGGTTACACAAATAGCAACTATTGGTTTAATTATCAGATTTAATAAACACCGTGCCATCAAGCCAAACAAATTCGTTGCTTACCATATTTCCAGCAACTATGTTGAATGTATCTGCTGATTCAGCAAGACCATCATAATTGCTTGTAGGTTCGTTGCCACTTAGTGCTGGGTAGGTATTGGAGAAGTTCTGTTGTTGGTCTTTTCTAAAAATAAAGTAGTAAACAGCATTTTCTTCTATAGCCTCGAAAATAGGATAGTGTTCTTGAAGGAATCCAGAAGATCTAAGGTCAAGATCAGTGCCTTCTTGAAATAATCGAAGACTAGGAGCGGTAATAATAATCTTTCTGGCAGTCAAGTTATTTTCAATAATCAGAACCTGTTGAGTGGGAATTTTACCTCCGCCACTCAAATAAATCTGTCCTATGCTTTTGTTGAGTAAAATAATTGGCATCATTACTCCTGGTTTACCAGGAAGCCCTACAAATACTGCTTCAGGCACAGTGAGTCCTGCTCTTTCCCCACTATCTGCTCCTAATATTTCAGTTGTTGGCATGGTTATCTCTGCCTTAACTTCTTCCAAAGTATCGAAAATTTGGAAGTTAACATCTCTTGAATTATTAATTTTTACCCATTGATCATCCGCGAATACATGCAGATAACCTTCATCATCTCTGACAATGGGATAGTACATTTGTATAGTTTGGTCTTTGGCGGTCGAACCATCTTCAGTGCTAACCATATCAAATGTCTCAGGGTGAATGTAGGCTTCATTGTTATATACAATCGGGTTCTCACCTCGTTGCTCGTTTTTCTGTTTGTTGAGGACAATGCTAAAGGATTTTTGTTGCTCGAAGGTAAGAAAACTAAGATCATCAATTTCGCCAGCAAAATATTTTTGAACGAGTTCTTCTACAGGCAAAGATTCAAGTGGCACTTCGGTCAATGTGGGGATAGATGTTGCAGTTGGTAATGATGTTAAGGTAACAGTCACTTCAGAAGTGACTGTCACCTGTGGAGAGCAGGCTATTAGGGATAAAACTAAAATAATAAGTAAAGCTTTTTTCATGTTTCCTCCAATGCAAATTAAGTATTTGCATTATATATGTTTCTAAAAGTTACTTTTTTACCGCCGCAAAACCAATTGCATTCGGACCCAAATGTGTCCCAATCACAGCAGTGACATTGACTAATAAAATATCACGGGGAATGGATTTTCTGACGCGGTTCATTAATTCATTCAATAAATTTTTTGCTCGTGCTTCGGCGTTGGTGTGCAAAATGGCGAGTCTTTCCATTTCGCCAAATTCCAACAAGAAATTCAAAACATGTTCATCAATTTGTTTTGTGGTGCGAACCGCACCAATTGGTTTCACTTCCCCATTTTTGATTTCAACCATTGGTTTGATAGAAAGTATCCCACCCAAATTTGCAACCAAGCCTGGCACTCGTCCACTGCGTTTGAGATATTCCATCGTATCCAACGCGGCAATGACTTTTAATTTTTTCTTCGTTGACTCAATCGCCTCAATTGCGGAAGGTATACCTGATTCTAAATTTTCAACAGCAGACAACACTTGAAAACCAAGTCCCATCGAAAGTGAGCCACTGTCAATGATGCTGACTTTATCACCAAACTCTTGTGCGGCTTGACGTGCCGAATTAAGAATTGTGGTCAATTGGCTGGCGGCGTGAATTGACAAAATATGGTCACAGCCTTGTGAGAAGAGAGTCTGATATGGGGTCAAAAAATCGCCAATAGATGGAGCGGCAGTTGTCACCTTAGATTGAAGCGTTGGCAGACGGGTATAAAAATCCTCGCGGCTGATTCCGATTCCATCCGCATATTCTTTTCCCTCTAAAATCAAAATGGACGGCACAACTTGGATTTTGTATTTTTGGATTAAGTCAGCGGGCAAATCTGAGGTGGAGTCTGTGACGATGCCGATTTTCATGGTGGAAGTTTAACATAAAAGCCCATCGTCATTGCGAGCCACGCCCTTTCCCTTCGTGGAGAAGCAATCTCCTAGATGATTATAGAGATTGCTTCGGGCTGGGCCACGATACGGACTTAGTCCTACTCGGCCATCCGCCCTCGCAATGGCGGGATTCAGGGGATACTTGCCCCTTGACATACTGTATTTCACACAGTATAATGCGACAAAGGTTAAGATATGGCAAACACTGAATCGTTAGAAAATGTTGTTCTCGAATTGAGGCGCGGCGTGATTGTGCTCGCGGCGCTCAGTCAATTAAGCACAGAGCAATATGGCTATTCCCTGCTCAAGCAACTCTCTGAACAAGGTTTGGAAGTTGACCAAGGAACACTGTATCCGCTTCTGCGCCGTTTGGAGACGCAAGGGTTGCTAGAGTCTGTTTGGAAGTTGGAAGAGGCTCGCCCGCGTCGTTATTATGTCATCAGTGCCGAAGGAAAGAAAATCCTTCCGAAACTAAAAAAAGAATGGTCTGACATTGTTTCTGTGATGAAAAAAATGTTGGCGTAAGGAGAAAAAATGAAATTAATAAATCGTTATGTAAGTGAAGTTGGTAAACATCTTCCTTTGATTCAAGGGCGCGAAGATATTGAAAAAGAATTGCGTTCAACATTGGAAGATATGCTAGAAGAACGTGCAACAAAAGCAGGCAGACCTGCCGATGAAGCCATGGAAATTGAATTGCTGAAAGAATATGGCTCGCCGCAAAAAGTAGCCATGACCTACAATCCGCATCCATACTTAATTGGTCCGCGTGTGTTTCCATTTTTCTTGATGATTTTGAAAATTGTTTTCTTTGGCATTGCCATCGGTTTATCTGTGGTGACAATTATCCAATTGCTTTCACAATTATCTACTGGCGCGATGTTTATGGGCGCAGATTTTATGAAAACAATTTTGCAAGGCGCAGGTAATATCATTTCAACATCTATTGGGGCATTTGGATATGTGGTTGTGGCATTTGTTCTGATTGAACGCTTCGTTCCAGACTTCAAAATTGATTTTGAAGAGGAAAAAGAATGGGACCCTGCCGCCTTAGCAAAAGAACCAGACGCCGATTCAGTCAGCCGCGGCGAGTTGATTGCTGAAATCGTGTTCACCTTTGTTGGGCTTGCCATTTTGAATTTTTACCCACAAATCCTTGGCATGTATTTCTTCTCAGGCGAGCAGTCCTTTTTTATTCCGCTTTTTTCAGATGTATTTCTACAATTCGTTCCATGGATTAACTTAATCTTTTTGGCTGAAATTGCTGTAGATATTTATCTCTTACGAAACGCCGTTTGGACAACTGCAACCCGCGTGGCAAAAATCATCATCGAAGGTGCAAGTTTGGTTTTGGCAATTGTCTTTGTTCGCACAACAGATATTATCGGCTTCACGGCTGAGTCATTTGCTAATTCACCTTTCACACCTGAGCAAGCGGAAAGATTTGTCACTGTTGCAAATGTTTCAATAACCATTGGCATCATTGTGGTAGTGGTTATCGTAAGTGTTGAATTAATAAAAGCAGTGATTGGGTTGGTCAAGAGTTTGAATAAAAAGTAAATTACAGAGTTTTTGAAATAAAAGAGACAATCAACATAGAGATTGTCTCTTTTATTTTTTGACGGCTGACCACCGACCGCCGTCTTCGGTCTGCCGTCGGCGGTCAAATTTTTTTAGGTAAATTCATTTAGTAAGGCATAAAACCTGTTTACTTGTTTACCTATTTGCTTACTCTATCGAAATAATAAACTGATAATGCGGTTGACCACCTTCTTGCAATTCAACTTCTAAAGACGGATATTTTTCTCGAATCACATCGGCAATGCGATT
>JAEURH010000066.1 GCA_016789365.1 Anaerolineales bacterium | reverse complement strand
AACCCGCCGCATCAGCAGATGTCCATGTATCAGGGCGAAGATAATTTGCGTTCAAATCCCACATTGCACCAGAACCACCAGACCATTCTGTGCCATCAAAACTGGCATCATAAATTTCATATAAATAACAAGTATCTGTATCTACAATTAAGATGTGATGGTCACTGCCATGTTCAATCAGCGGATTTGCAGGAATTGGATATGCACCAATATCCGATTCATCGCCATAATAAAATTCGGGTACAAAAAATCCAACATCTGTAATTGCTACAACATTGTATGGAATGCCAATCGGTCCACCATCCCATTCGCCAGAACCAAAGTCCATGTGAAAACTTTCAGATAAACCAATACTCGCAGTCCACGAATCAGACATCGGGTGAGTCGGAAGCGAATCAATGGGTGTGTTCCAAAAATTATTTGGCGGAAACATCGGGCAATTTGCAATCATCGGGCTTGTGCCAACAATTTCAGGTTGAACCTCACTTGAACCTTTTGATAATGGTATCTCGCCTAAATCCATGCCCGCTTGCGATGGAAACCCGCGTAACATGTTGATTGCCTGATAGCCCTGCGCTTCAATGCGAATGCCAATTAAGTCTTCACTATTGAATAAAATATTTTCAAAAATAAATTCGCCGTTTTGATTTGTGGTTGTGGTGCGATTGCATGTTTCATTTGGATTAAATGAATTGGAATCATGCTGACAAATTACCACCGCCTCTGCTATGGGGATGCCTGTTTCTGCATCTACCACTTTTCCTTTAATGGATGCAGTTCCCAAATCGCCGATGTTGCTTGGTTGCGGAATTGTTGTTGGTGTTGGGCTGGCTGTTGGCGTTGTGTTCGATAAACTGCAAGCAAACATCATTAACATCAAAATTGAAAACAAAAATTTGAATTTCATGGTCAACCTTCTTTAAGTGAATGAATTTGCTTTCGGAGTATCACAATGACCAATGCGGTATTAATCAATGAGCCGATTAAAACCACAATGGGTTGTGCGCCGAATAAAAATACCGAATATGCAATTGTAGAACTGATTTGAAACATCATTGGCACAAACCAAATTTCAGGGAATAAAATTGCAACCGCATACGAAAACATATCGGCAGGGTAAAAATATCGGTCGTGCATTTTTGGTAATAAAAACGGAATCAATGCCGCGCTTGCTAATGCCGTAAATGCAATTTGTTTTTGAGTGACTTTATCTTTTGCTTTCCAATTAATCCAAGCCCAAATGAGCATGGATAAGAAAAATATTCCCAACCCAATTTCAAAGATAGGATGATAAAACTCGTTTGGGATGATGAAGTATAAATTTGGTGCGTAGCGAGATAAATTTTCAAATTGGTCAACTTGACCTGCATATAAAAAGAGTATGCTTTCCCAGCTTCTGCCGAGAAATATTGTAGGTAATGCAAGCGCAACGTAAACAATTGGAATGATTAAAAAATAATACCATTTGATTTGCTTTCTCAAAAATAGTATTCCCAAAAATGGAAGCAAAAAGATAGATTGTGCCTTAAACGAAAACGCAATGCCAAACGCCAGCATGGCATACAAAGGTTTTTCTTTTAATAAGAAATAAAAACACACCAAAAGAAATGAAGCGTAGGCACTGTCAATTTGACCCCAGCCTGTGCTATTCAATGTGACTGTGGGTAGTAAAAGAAAAATAACTGCAAACAAATATGGCTTGTCGTCATTAAACTTAATCTGTGCAATTTTGTAAACTGTAACTGCCGAAATAATATCAAACAAGGTTGGGATAAGTTTTATTGCAGGAACTGAATCTAAGAATAATGTGGAAAGCCAAAGCAAATATAAATAAGCAGGCGGGTAATTTGAAAATTCCCCATCTGCTAAACCCATGATGCCATTTTGTTTGAGAAAATCGTACCAAGTTTGAATGAGTGCGAGGTCGCCGTTTTGTAATGTTAAGACTTGATAGCGAATAAAAAATAAAATAAGTAACAGAAAAAAACTTAATATCAATAAGGGACGTTTGGTTAAGTTTTTCATTTTTATTCCTGACTTTGTAACACTTTTTGAAATGCTCTCAACAACGAACCTCTTTGCTCGCTTCCTGACTCGCCCAAATCTGATATTGCTAAATAAATTTTTTCTTTACATCGGCTTAATAAACCACCGACTAATCTAGCCAATGTTTGGGTTTCGGCTTGTACTTCATCTGCATCTAGCCATTGCTTTCCATCTTGCCAATGACGCGATAAAACGTAGGGATGAGTCAGTGGCTGTGATGGGCGTTGACTCCAACCTGAGGAACCAGGCTCAAGCCAAAACTGAATCGAAGCGGGGCGGTTCATCATCAAGAATGAATATGCAGGTGCGACCAAAACCGCATCTTTATCTTCACTGCGCCATGATTCTAAATATTGGGCGGCGATTACTCCATCTTCGAGCATGGCAAAATATTCACGACCTAAATCAAACGAGGGCGTATCCATGCCGATGATAGACGGCTCCATTGCATTGCGAAATTTTTTGATAGATTCAATTAAACTCGAAGCGACGCGAATCGCGTCTAAATTATCGTGAAAGCCAAAACCAGTTTGCGAGATTACTTCGCCGAATAATTTTCGTAAAAAGAAATCTAACGGACTAGGGAAAGACGAACGATAATCCTCTATCCAATTACGAAGCAGGGTATATCTTTCGCCTAGCGAATATGTAATGCGTTCTTGAATATCAGGTTTAATTTCGTCAAAAGTTGAAAGCCGAAAATCTTTTTGACGATACACAATTTCAGTTAATAATTGCGCGCGAATCAAATCGGTGTTGAGTGCGAACATCAAGGCTTGAGCCGCGTCAAATTTTGTGGGGCGGATGTTCCAATGTGGGTGAGCGAGTGCTGATAAAGTCAATAATGTTTTGCTGGCGGTTTCATCTTTCAACGAACGTGAGGGACGATGTGTTCTCCATGGAATGTTTTCTGCATCCAAGCGGTTGGTGATTGAAAAACGCAAAGCATCTGAAAGATAAGGTGCGAGAATGACAATTTCAGCAGGCGGAATGCCTTTATCTTCAATTAAAGATTTGGTTTCATTTACAACTGCATCAATCATTTCGGGATGATAACGAGTTAAGATAAATTGCATGGCAGGTTCGGTGTTGACTTCAGGAGCAACTTCATTGCCTGTAATTGCATTGACTAGTGAATTTGAAACTTCACGAATGTTTTCATTTTGCCAAACAAAACTTTCGTTTAGTTCAATTACTTCATTGCAAAATTGACTTAATTCATAACCAGTTTGAGCATCACCACCAAGAAAACTTCTGTAACCTGCATTTGTGTCGTAGAGCAACAACGCTGAATCTAAATTTGGCAACCATTCTCGAATTAAATCATGTGTGCTTGCACCATCTTCTTCTACATTGTCAAAAATCAAATGGCGATAGGTGTTCGTTAAATAATTTCGGACTTGTTCATTCGCCCATAAATATTGATTGAATATTTCTACTTGCAATGAAAAATCTAACAAGTTATGGTCATAGCAATATTGACGAAATAAATTTGCACATTCTTGCGCATCTTGATAAATGCGTCTTTGACCTGCATCACCAAACCAAGCCGCGTCTAAACGCGCACCAATTTCAGTATGTGGAAAGCCAACAACCGCCGCTTTGTTTAAGTTATCAATAATTTGTGAATACAAACGATTGCGATTAATCGTCAGTGATTGAAAATATCCCTGCTCTTCAATTAATGGTCGCACTAAATGCGCCATATAATATTGCGCAGTTTCAAGTGTTAAAAAAATCGGCGGTAAATCTGGGTTTCTAAAACCTCCTTGTTCAGCAACTAGGGGCCAAAACAAATCACACATGCGTTTTGCCAAACCGCCAATTGTTGCGGATGTCACTTCACCGCCTGCGATTCTTTCAGGTTGATATAACAAATCAAGATATGGTTCTTGAAGTGTTCTTTGCGGAGTCAACATGAGGATTGAATCAGCAGGGATTCCTTGCGATAATAAATATCGCATCCTTTCTACGCCGATAGTTGTTTTGCCAACCCCAGCATTGCCTTGCACGAAAGTTTTTGAGTCGAGGGGAGAAGTAACTATCTGAAACTGTATCAGGTTGAGGTCAGGCATGAGGCGAGAATACAGGAGTGTGGATGTTTTGTCAATAAAAAAAGACCGTTGATAAAAATCAACGGTCTAAGGTATGCCATCAAATCTCAACCACTAGCAGTTGGGGTGGTTTCAGGCATTAATTCGTCAGTTGGCGTTTCTTCAAACGTATCTTCCTCACCGCCAAAGAAAAAATCACTGCCGCCAAAACCAACACTGCACACAGCAACTTTATCAGAGGTAAGGCAGGAGTTAATATTTCCACCACTGACCAAACCCATCATTGCAATCACATCATCTTCTGAACCAGCGAAGATGACCAATGTATTTCCTTTAATGGTTGAGTCAAACAAAAAGATGCCTGTGCCGCTACTGCTCACTTCGCCAAATTCAACAGTATTAATTGAACTGCCAAATTCAATATCAAATTTGTTGGCAATGGCTTGTGTATCTTCATCTAGTAAAAATGTACTGATGATGATTGTGTCACCACTAGATGGAACTGCATCTACAAATCGCATTTCAATATTCATAAATCGCAACGAAGATTGCAACCCGCTCAAAGCCGTAATTAAACTTGTGTTTTTATTTAAGTCAGGAGCAATATATACATTGACAGTCTTTCCGTTGAAGATGTATGGAAAATTTTGTAAAGTAATTGTTTGTTTACCTGTTAATGCAAAATCTGCTAAGTTTGAAATTAATGTAGCATTATCGGTATAGGTGCTATAAGGCGATGATAAAAATGTGGCATCACCAAACGCGGCAACATTGCCATCGGCACTTAACACAGCCCCACCTTGATTTGGATTATGCGCATCATTGCTAGACGAGAGATTTGATTCTGAACCCCCAAGCAAAATCAATCCCGAAGCCGATTCAAGCGAATGTGTGCCATATAAAGCGATTTCTTTTAATCCAAAAGTTAATTCGCTTTTGCCAAATTGGTCAAAAAACACGTTGCGGAAGTTGCCTTCATTCTTTTGTGTGTTGTAAAGATAATCGTTATTGACAGTAATACCGAAACCTTTCAGCAAAGAGTTTGCCGCATTTGAGTCACCAAATGCAACTGGATTCCCGCTGATAAAGTCAACTGAAATAAAATTTCGGGTTGGGTCGGTGAAGACTAAAATTCTTCCGCCACGTTCTGCAAAGTTTTGTAAAGTTTGTGCTTCAAAAGCAGTAAATTGATATGACGGTGAAATAGAAACAAACGCGCTAGCATATTTCAATTGATATTCCAACGAAAACGTATCGCTCAAAGTTTCTATTTTTCCGCCGCGTTGTTGAATGGCAGATGTAAAAGCAACAATATCGTTCATACTAAATTGATTACCATGTGCTTGGTCAATGACTACGACGCCATTCAGTTGTTTCACATCTTCATTACTGGCATTTGAGTTAACTGGTGCTTGTGGTGCGGCAAAAGAAGCAAAATCTGGTGTGGCGATTTCTGGTCTATCAGCCACACCGCGATAAAACCAAATAGCACGGGCTAAAATCGGCAGGAGCAAAGCAGCAAGTGCAATGTAAAAATATTCTCGTTTCATGTCTATGCTCCTTTATTGTTTTACTGGCAATGGCGGAATGTATAACAAATACACGCCTGCTTCATTTGGGTATGGATATGTCATACCATCAGGGCTTTGGAAGAAAAACGGAAAACCACCTGTGCTTATACCTGCAAGCGCGGCTAAATCGGTCACTTCGTAATTTGCCACTTTGGCTAACTCTGCGGCTTTGGCGGCGGCTTCGGCTTCACCACCCAAGTCGTCCGCAATGCCGAGGCGCACTGCGTCACTGCCGACCCAAATTTGCCCGCTGAAAATTGTTTCGGGTCCAGCCGTCAATTTATCACCACGTCCTAACGTCACTGCTTCAAAAAAGCCTTGTTTTACCATTTCAATCTGGCGCATATCTGAATCACGCGGTGCGCCCCAAAGTTTATATGGACCCGTTGTAATAATATCTTCAATAATAAATGGGGCGGGGGGCAAATAGCCAATCACGCCGATGTTGCCAATTAAAGAAGTCGGCTTGACGTAAATATAATCGGTGTTGGCTGATAGATAATACGCGCCGCTTGCCGCCATCGCATTGACCGCTGTAACAACGGGCTTCTTTTCTCTTAATTTTGTCAGTTCAAAATACACGGCTTCGGTATCCACTACCGTTCCGCCGGGGCTTTCAAAAACCAAAACCACTGCGCGCACTTCTGGGTTTTCTGCCGCATACTGAATTTGCTTAATCATATTTTGTGCTGAATAACCGTAAATCGCATCTTCTAACCGAATCACCCCAATCACTGGTTTCGGCACAACAGAAGAAGCGAGGATTAACCCAACCAGCAATGGAATTATTACCCATAAAATTCCAGTGCGCATCCTATCCCAACTCCAATTCGTATCGCTCATAAGGCTCTCCTTTGTTGAATGGCTATATTCAGCATATACGAGAAAACCTGCTTTGTCAACAAGGTTGTTTTATAAAATGAATTAAAGTATATTTAGCAAAACAAACCATTTCATCTTTAAGGAGAAATTTTTATGCCAACCCCAACTGCTAAGCCCACGTCTTATGTCAAGTTTTCGGATAAGTTAACCCAATCAATTGATGATATTCAAAAAATTATCGAATCTCACAAACAAATGATTGACTCAATTCAAGAAGTGGCGCTTGAACTCACTTCCTCTATTGGCACATTACATACCCTTACTGTCAAATATGCTCGTACTGCCAATCAAATTTTAGACGCGCTCTTGCCCATCATCAAAAATCTGCCGCTCATCCCCAAAAATATTACAGCAATGCTTGTTAATTTAGAAGCCCTCACCCAAAAAATTATTGATAACGAAGCATCTACCACCAAAACGATTACCGACGTGCGTGGTGGCTTGCAAACAGGTGATGTGAACAAACTCAAAGCACATGCTGGTCAATTACAAAATGTGACCCGAACCATCACCTCAATTATTCCAAAAGGATAAAAACCCGCTTCTCTTTTGACTTTGAGTTGGTTCTGTTTCATCAACTTTTTTCTTGGTTGAAGAAGCAATCTCACCCCTACGGAATATGGATTGCTTCTTCAGCCTATAATCATGTGACCCATACAAGTCCAGCATAATGCCCGCCTTGACGAAAGGCTGGTGAGCGAATAAAATACCGTTCGATGTCAAACATCGCCTCCGTGTGGAGGCGAGTTTTGTGTAACGACATCAAATATATTCATAGGGTGAAGGTAACTCGACCAATTTAGTGCGGACAAAGTCCGCCGTTTTAATGGTATGAGTGAGAGGCGCCCGAGGAGCAAAGTAAGATGGAAAAGGTAGTATTGCAAGCAGAAAAACGAAACGTAGTGGGGAAGCAGGTCAAAGCCCTTCGTAGAGAAGGAAAACTTCCAGGCGTAATCTATGGTCGCCATGTAGAACCCATTGCAATCTCGCTTGAAGCGCATAGCACAGGCTTGGCAATGACCAAGTTAACCTCATCTAGTTTGGTGACGATTAACTTAGATGGCAAAGATTATCCCGCCCTTGTGCGTGACCGCCAACGTGATTACATCAAAGGTGTGTTAACCCATGTGGATTTTCTGGCAGTGGATTTGAACGAAAAAATCCGCACAATGGTTGGTTTGCATTATGTCGGCGTTTCACCAGCGGTCAAAGACTATAACGGTGTGTTGGTGCATAACCTCGAACAACTCGAAGTAGAATGTTTGCCAACAGACTTACCCGAACGCATTGACATTGATATTTCAGTCTTAAAACAAATTGGTGATGGCATTCGTGTGCGTGATGTAGATACAGCGCTTACCGACAAAGTGGTTGTGTTAAACGACCCCGATGAAATGGTAGCAGTGGTAACACTCACCAAAGAAGAAACAGATGCGGCTGTGGCAGTGCCTGGTGCAGAACCTGCCGCTCCAGAACTCAGCGTGGAACGTGGCAAGAAAGACGAAGAAGGCGAAGAAAAGAAGTAAACCTTTTTATGTAAAAGAAAATCCGTCATGGCAACATGGCGGATTTTTTGATTCTTTTACCACAGAGTTCACGGAGATTCTTCATAAGTTTTCTCTGTGTTTTTTGTGGACTCTGTGGTGTGCTTAAAAATTAAGCAATCAACTCAAGTGTTTTCAAAAAATTCAGGGTCATTCTAGCAGTTGCGCCCCACAGCAATTCACCATCATACGGATGATACGCAATCACAGAACGATTTGAGTCTCCGAATGAAAATTCCCAATAATTGTTTTTATTTGCAAGCCATACCAACGGAATGGTAAACACACGCGCTACTTCTGCATTTTGAATTTTGAAGGCATACGGAAATGGAATCACGCCGACCATCGGGCTAACACGAAATTTACTAATCGTAATCATATTGCTCAACCGTCCAATGATTTTTATATCATTCGGGTTCATGCCAATTTCTTCGTGCGTCTCTCTTAATGCGGTTTGCTCCGATGTTTCGCCCTCGTCACTTGCGCCGCCGGGAAAAGAAACTTGCCCTTTATGTGATTCGACTTTATCCGTGCGGCGGGTGTATAAGATGTGCCATTCATTTTGAAAATAAGTGAGTGGAAGTAAAACCGCCGCGCTTCTTAACTTGGTGGATGCTTGTATCTCAATCTCGGCATATCCATCTGTGCTGACGGCGTTTTGTTGTGCTTCGGAAAGTTTTTGTGCAATGAATTCTAGCGTGAGCATGGTTTTTTAACCAAAGATGAACAGAGATAGGCGGAGATACACATTGAGATAATCTTTGTTCATCTTCGTTTATCTACGGTGAATTAATGAATTAAATTTCATCCTCAATGCCGATGACTTCTTTGGCTAACGTTTCTCCACGCGGGTCTGTGCTAGCAATCATTTTTCTGGCGAATATTAAAAAGCCAGTATGTGCCACCATTCTATCGGCTGGGCGAATGCGGCTGGGGTTGGTTTTGTAATAACGCAGTAACAACTCACATACTTCTACAAAAGCGAATTGCGTTTTTCGTAAAGCGGTTAACATTTTTTCTACTTGATTAAAGGTTGGGATTAATGTGCAAAAGAATCCGCCAGGTTTTAATGCGTTTCGCACTTGTTCAATATAGTCATGTGGATTTTGCACATCAAGGAAGAAAGCATCTGCGTCAGTTTCATCAAAGCCTTCGGCAATATCACGCAGTTTGAAGTCCACGCGCGAAGCGAGACCCAATCTTTCTAAATTCTTTTTGGCAAGGTTTTGAAAATCTAATTTTTGCTCATAAGAAATGACTTTACCTGTTT
This sequence comes from Anaerolineales bacterium, assembly GCA_016789365.1. Taxonomy (GTDB): domain Bacteria; phylum Chloroflexota; class Anaerolineae; order Anaerolineales; family Villigracilaceae; genus Villigracilis. The sequence continues at coordinate 11,667 of JAEURH010000066.1, read as the reverse complement.
CACCAACGGCTGTGGCTAAAGCAGTCGTCATTGACCCTGAACCTGTGCCTGCTTCCATCACTTTTTTGCCAGGCGTAATATCCATTTGAATAATGATATAACCAATATCTTTGGGATATAAAATTTGGGTACTGCGCGGAATGTCGTTTAATATATCTGCTAATGATGGTTGTAAGATAAAAAACGGCGCATTGGTATGACTAAACACCTGCTCACCCCACGTTTTACCAATTAAGTCATCATGCTTGACAATGCCACGATGACTGTGAAATTCTTCGCCAGATTTTAAGATAAATATAAAATGCTTGTGGGTAAGCCCAACGAGTTGAATTAAGTCGCCTTCACGGGCAGTGGATTCGTATTTCATAAATGAAATTGTACCGCTTGTAGGCGGTCTATGACCGCCGAGTTTTACATAATATTCAGAGGGTCACAGACCCTCTGAAAGCGGAGAACTTTTTCTCAATTTTCTATTTGATGCAATCAATACCGCAAACATACCAATCGCAAGGACTAATAATCCACACACCAAAGCAGGCGTGAATGTATATAACCATTCGGGTTTTCCGATTGATTCGCCAATAGCAGAAATGCCTGCCCCTGCGGCGGATGCGTTCCAAACGCCATGAATCAAAACGGCGGCGAGATACGCACCGAATAATCTGCCATATTTTTTTTCTTTGAAAGCGGATACGATTCCCCAACCCATGATTCCCGATGCAGTCATGTGTAACAAACTTGTTCCAGCGCGGGCTGTGACAATCGCTCCCCAACTCATTGAGCCATCGGCGCTGGCGTTAAGGCTTTCAAATAATGCAAACGCCGCGCCGCTTAATAGTCCAAGCGTAAAGCCTTGTGCTGGTGTTTCAATTTGAAAACCAAATAACCATACGCCTAAAGGCTTGAAGAATTCTTCTATTAAAGGAACAATCACCGCGATATAAACAATACCAATCATAATTAATGTTGCATTGGCAAGATAAGGCGCGAGTAGATTTATCATTGCTTCTTCATTAGTGACGACTGAAAGCTGGTCTGCAACAAATTTAATTTCAGCAAATAACTCAGGTTGGCTTACCCCAATATATACAGCACCGATAAAAATCCCGAAAACCAAAACAAGTATTTCTAAGATAATCATAATGAATGGGGCAAGCGTCATGCCGATGCCGAAGATAGAAAAAAATCTCCAACGCGCACCAAGTTCAAGTCCGTGTGAGCCGAGTCCGAATATCAACCAAACAGGTGGCACAATCACGAGGATAGTCAAAAAAGGTAACAGAAACCAACTCAGAATTTGATTTTCAACAAATGAGGCAGTGGTGCCGATGCCAATAGAAATTATCACAATACCAAATGCGGCGAAGATTTGCCAATTTGAAAACGGAAATATAAAAGGCAGTTCGGCGGATTCTTTGTTTCTTACTTTTTCTAATACAAACCATGCACACAACATAATTAACAAGCACACAAAGCCAAATGCAAATGCCATAATCATTTGCCCTGCCGCATCATTCGTTTGGCGGAACAAACTCATTAATGAGCCAATTGCAAATATGGCAGTTGCTACAAGCAAAAACAAAATGCTTAAAGCCAGCGTAATAAATGTAAACGTAGAGGGATAGTGAGTTTTATTTGGCATTATTTTTCTTCAATGGTTACCTTAATAATCATATCACCTGGGGCAAGTGTGCCAAATTGAGCAGGGTCGCGTGGCGTTAATTTTTCAGCAACATCTAAGCCCTTAATCACCTGACCAAAAATTGTATAAGCACCGTTCAAATGATTGGCAGGTGCATAGGTGATAAAAAATTGACTGCCATTTGTATCAGGTCCAGAATTTGCCATACCCACCAAACCAGGTTTTGTAAACAACAAATCGCTCACTTCTGTTTTGAAAAAATAACCAGGGTTGCCTCTGCCTGTGCCACTAGGGTCACCTGCTTGGGCAACAAAGCCAGGAATGACGCGATGAAATGTCACACCATCATACCAACCTTGTTTTGCAAGAAATACAAATGAATTGACCGCCAATGGTGCTTTGTCAGCAAACAATTGAATCACAATATTTCCTTTTTCAGTTTCAAGCGTAGCAATATATGTTTTACTTGTATCAATCGCAAACGGCGGGCATTCGGTAAATTGCTTTTGACCCAATGCAATAATGCCAATCGTATCGCTGATGTTTTGATAATCTAACAAATAAAATTGAGTGCCATTGATTAAGATTAATGGCACTGCCGCGATGTTTAACTGCTTCGCCGCTTCAATACTAGATGCTAACTTGGTTGCTGTTTCCTCAGCCTTCATATCCGCTTCAAGCTGATTTGAGTCTATGCCTGCACTTGTTGATTCTCTTAATATCCACGCCTGAAATTGATTTGGTGTTAGATTCACCCATTCGTTATATCTTACAAATAATAAATCATACATTTCCCAAAATTTATCTTGTTCGCCTGCGGCGAGTGCGGCAAGCACAGACGCATCTGATTTATCCAGAATGTTTGATAAAGGAAGCGGACGAAATACAAAGCGTAAATCGCTATGATTTCTCATCAACTCCACCACAATGCGCGACATTGCCAAACAACCTTGTGACTGAAAATCACAATATTGAATTAATGTCACAGGTGCATCGGCAGGTCCAATTGCATAATCCGCGCCACTGACTGGCGGGAATAAATTTGCCGCATTGGGTGTAGATGTTGGTGCAACATCTAACTTTGTGCAAGTGAATGTTGGCGTTGGTGTGTTGGGGATAATGGGACTTAATACAATTGGAGTGTTAGCAGTTGGGGTTGATTGATTCTGTTGTGAGCAAGCAAGCAAAAAAAATATGCTTGTGGTTAGTAAAATTGAGAATAAAAGAAATTTTTTCATTTTGTGTCCATGTCCGGAGTGCGTCGCACTTTTGGCTAGTGAGATAAATTGTAGGTTTAAATTAATATCCTAACGAGAAGCACTATAAGTGCAAGGTGCGACGCACCCTTTAATTCTTTAACTTTTCCTGTAATTCTTCTAAAGTTGTAATCCACTTAATTGTTTTAACGAAATCTGCTAGTGAGTCACTTTGTTCTCTTAAAGCACGCACGGCTGGACCAACCGGGTCTTCACCAGCCGCTCCACCGGGTACATCGGCATACGCGCCATAAAATGCGAAATAGGCTTGGTTAATTTTACGAAGCAAATAACCATTGCGTAAAAATACTTGACGGCGTTCTTCCATGTAAGTTTCGGCTTGTTCAATTTTTCCTTCGGCAAGCAAAGCATCTACTGTGATACGCGTTTCATACATTTGCTCACGAAAGTCAAACACGGGGCGGAGGATGTCGCCGGGGTTGGGAATGTCGAATGAAACAGCAACCAAGTTGAGGCTAGGAGTCGAAGCGGAAATTTTTTCGGGATAAAATTTTTCCAACACGAGTCGCCCAATCTCATCACCAGCAATCGAAGCAGTGGTTTCATTAATCGTGCGCGTTTCAGGGCTTTCGCCATACATCAAACCTAATGGCGCGAACATCAAATAATTGTGAATCCATTCATGCGCGATAGTATTCAACAACCATTCAAGATTTGTGGTGCGAGCAACCATGGTTGGGTAAACGCCAACGCCACCAATTGGCACAACCAATGACGATGTGTTTAATTTTTTATCAATATCTGATTCAAGCGCGGCGTGTTCATCCACAGTTAAGTTCATGTTGAGCGAAATATTGGCAGTTTGTTCAATGCGCTCGCGCGGAGAAACAATCAACGCCCAGGGCAAACGGGTGGAGTGATACCAAACATTCGGAGTCGGCTGACCTGCTGATGTTAAACCAATTTCTGCTAACACATCTGTTACTTGACTTTGTAAAATCGCTTCAGCCAACGGGGCAAGTTGATTCTGTCTCTGATACAGTTCACTTAACTCCGAGCGCAAGTCGGCAGAAAAAGTTTCTTTATCCTGAATATTTGGGTCGGCATAAATTTGTGCGAGCAGATATTCTTTTTCTAATATCAATTGCGTGGTGCGTAGGTATTCATCCACAATTTGTTTTTGAGTGATACGGTCGAGCGTATAAGGTAAGTTCACCGAAGCGGCTTGCACTTTGAGAATGGCGGCATCTATCATCCATTCGACGTAATCAAATTCAATATCGCGTGTGTAGGCGCGAATCTTTTCGATGGGATTGGTCAGTGATGGGTTGCTATAGCCTGTGACCGATGCAAGGATGACGAGGATGATGGTCACTTCTATCCCGCGCATGATGCGTTGAAATATCATGTGGGGGATTATAACAAAGGGGGATTGATGGATAGATGATTAGAGAATTAGAGATTGGGGGAATTTGGAAGATAAAAGCGATTATTAAACCTTCGTTAATTCAACTTGATAACCAAACCAAGTTTTGATTAAGTGAATTAAAATCCCTCCCACGTCCATGTTTACCTGTCTACCTATCTACCTATTTACTTCACCCTGAAACCTCCACAATTCCTCCACGTATATCTGGCAGAATTGTGTTACTCAAAATCAACCCATCCTTTTGGAGGACTAAAAATCAATGAAAGCATTTTTTGCAAGGTTTTCTCGCCGCACGTGGATAATCATTGGCGTGGTAGCAGTGATTTTGCTGGCAGTCGTGTTTGCCAATTCAGGCGGCGAGCCTGTTTCGCCATACCAAACCAGCCCAGCCGAACGCGGTGATTTGCAAGCCTTTGTCGGCGCGACGGGAACTGTGCGTGCCAAACAAAGCGCCACATTAATTTGGCAAACCACAGGCATTATCCAATCGGTCAATGCAGAGATTGGCGATGTGGTCACAAAAGATTTTGTCTTAGCAAGTTTAGACAAAGCCTCATTAAATCAAAGCATTATTTTGGCAGAAGCCGATTTGGTCAACGCCCAAAAAGATTTAGATAACTTGCTCAATTCTGATACAGCCTTGCTCGAAGCCCAGCAAGCAGTAGATAAAGCCGAAAAAGCCTACGAAAAAGCCTACAACTGGCGAATGCAATTGAACGGCAAAATTGATATTAAAGAATATGTCTATGACCAGTTTGGCAATTTGAAATTAAAAGAATATCGCGGTTATGCAGGTCAAGCCACCATAGACCAAGCCGATAAAGATTTAGCCTTAGCAGAATCAAGATTAAATGATGCCCGCCGTGAATATGAACGCTTGCTCAAAGGCGAAGAATCCGAAGAAGTTGCCGCCGCCAAAGCACGAGTCGAAGCGGCAAAAGCCACACTTAATCAAATGTATTTAATCGCGCCATTCAACGGCACAATTACACAAGCCAGTTTAGTAGCAGGTGACCAAGTAACAGCAGGCACAAATGGCTTCCGCATTGATGACATTTCCAGCCTATTAGTAGATGTGCAAGTTTCCGAAGTGGATATCAACGACGTGGCAGTTGGTCAGGATGCTGAATTAACGTTCGATGCAATTCTCAATAAAACATACAACGGCAAAGTGGTGCAAGTGGGGCAAGCGGGCGAAACTGTGCAAGGTGTGGTTAGTTTTACCGTCACCGTTGAACTGACTGATGCCGATGAACTCGTCAAACCTGGTATGACCACTGCGGTTAATGTTGTGGTGGAAGAAGTGCAAGATGTTTTGCTGATTCCAAATCGTGCCGTGCGTTTGATAGATGGAAAACGAGTCGTGTACGTTTTGCGTGATAACCAACCGCTTCCGATTACCGTCACGCTGGGTGCTTCATCTGATAACTTTTCTGTGCTTGCCAGCGGAGATATTAACGAAGGTGATTTGATTATCTTGAATCCACCCGCACAATTTGGTGGTCCGTTCGGCGGAGGTTAATATGACCGATTGGGTGGTGCAAGCCAAAGATTTAGTCAAAACTTATATGATGGGCGAGTTTGAAGTGCAAGCACTACGCGGCGTTTCATTTAACATCAAACGCGGTGAAGTGGTTTCCATTATGGGACCATCTGGTTCGGGTAAATCAACCATGATGAATACACTCGGCTGTTTAGATAGACCCACCTCTGGTGAATATATCTTAGATGGTGAATCAGTGGCGGAGATGAATGATGACCAACTCGCCAGTGTACGTAATCGCAAAATCGGGTTTGTGTTTCAAAGTTTCAACTTGCTTTCACGGCTCACTGCTTTGGGTAATGTGGAACTTCCACTGCGGTATGCAGGCATGAGCGAAGGAAGACGCGCCAAAGCCCAAGCCGCCTTAGAAGCCGTCGGATTAAAAGATAGAATGACGCATCGCCCGTATGAATTATCAGGCGGTCAACAACAACGCGTAGCCATTGCTCGGTCATTGGTCAATGACCCAGCCATCATCATGGCAGACGAGCCGACAGGAAATTTAGATTCAAAAGTTGGTAAGGAAATTATGTCATTGTTGTTGAACCTCAACAAAGAACGTGGCACAACATTAATTATTGTGACACATGACCCCAACATCGCCGAACAAACCCAACGTGTGATTCGTTTACGCGATGGTGAACTAGATTCTATAACATAACCCCTCCCCAGATTCCCCTCTCCTTTTTGGGAGAGGGGTTAGGGGTGAGGGTAGAAAGAAAAAATTATGACTTTTGCACAAGCCTTATTAGAAGCCCTTGAAAGTTTGAACGGCAATAAAATGCGTTCAGGCTTAACTGTGTTAGGCATTGTGATTGGTGTTGCCGCAGTGATTGCGATGTTAGCGGTAGGCAATGGCGCACAAGCATCAATCACAGGTTCAATCTCAAGCATTGGCACAAATTTATTATTTGTATTTAGTGGCTCACCTGAAAGTCAGCAAGGTCCCGGCGGACCAGGGAGTGGCAGAAGCGGAAATAATATCAAGCCACTTACATTATCCGATGCAAACGCAATTGCAGACCCATTTGCCGCACCATCGGTTGAACAAGTAGCACCCACGTTAGAAGGAAATGCTTTATTGACATTTTCCGGTGAAAATACAACAGCCACTCTTACTGGCGCAACACCTGAATATTTTTCTGTGCGCAATTTACAAATGGCTGAAGGCGAATTTATCAATTCAGAACATATCTTAGGCAGAATGTCTGTAGTGGTGCTAGGACCCGAAGCCGCGATTTCATTATTTGGGCGTGCTGATGGTGTCGTTGGAGAAACGATTCGAATTGAAGGTCAACCATTTCGTGTGATTGGTGTGTTGGTTGCTAGAGGTGGTGGCGCATTTGGTAGCGAAGATAACAGCTCTTACATTCCATTTACTACAGCCCAATCACGTTTAATTCGGCGCGGCGCACGCGACCAAGTGGATGTGATTTATGTGCAAGCGGTTTCAGCAGAAGCCGTGCCACAAGCAGTAGAAGAAATCTCAAGCATTATTCGTCAACGCCACCGCACGCCAGTTGGTTTTGATGATTTTACAATTTTCACCCAAGCCGATTTTCTAACTATCTTTGAATCAATTACTGGCGTATTAACCATTTTCCTTGGCGGCATTGCTGGTATATCATTGTTAGTAGGTGGCATTGGCATTATGAACATCATGCTGGTATCAGTCACTGAAAGAACGCGCGAGATTGGTTTAAGAAAAGCACTCGGCGCACGTAAAAAAGATATTCTGCTTCAATTCTTAACCGAATCATCTTTGCTAAGTTTAATTGGTGGCATTATCGGTATCATGTTCGGCTGGCTGATTGCATATATCGTGGGTCAAGTGGCAATTGCTTCAGGCACAAATTTTGTCCCCATCGTTGGCACCGATGCAATCATCCTTTCAACTAGTTTTTCCGCAATCATCGGTTTGTTCTTCGGCATTTACCCCGCCAGCCGAGCCGCCAACCTCGAACCCGTCGAAGCACTTCGTTATGAATAAGTTTTTTTCGTCATTGCGAGGCATCGCTGGTCGAGTAGCCACAACGTGGCGTATCGAGACCAAGATGCCGAAGCAATCTATAAGCATCCTTTTATTGATTTTTATTATTCTTGGATGTACGCCTCAACAAGTGACCACAGACGACAGACCGCAGACGGCGACTCCAAGCCGTCAGCCGTCAGCGGTCAGTACTTCAACGCCTCTAAGCACGCCGACAATTGTTCCTGTCACCCTAACTTTATCTTCCCCTCAGCCTATTGTCACCATCACCGCAGTTGGTGGCAACTTATACATCCGCCGCGGACCGGATATGGCATATAGCCGCATCGGCGTTTTGAAAAAAGGCGAAAGCGCCGAAGTGATTGGTCAGGATGTATTATCACGTTGGGTGCAAATCAAAATTCCCAATTCAGAACTTACTGGTTGGGTTTCGATGATGACGAATTTTTCCGAAATCACTGGTGATTTGAAAACAATCCCCAATTTTACATTTACTGATTATCCCAAACCTGCTTACATCAAAAACTGTACCGAGCATGAACTTCACATTGAACCTGGCGATTTATATTTATACAATTTATATACCAATGCAAAATATCTCAATGAAGTACAAGTAGATTCAGGTGTGTATTACATTTATGATGCTACTTTACCTGACGTTCCGCTCATCCAAACCGTAGATGTGCAAGAAGGTGAAATTGTATATGTCACGGTCAATGGGTTGGGTGACAAACATAAGTGCCCGTAAATCAAAAATATGGCAACGTTAACGTTGCCATATTTTTTTAGAATATAATGGGTTGAGAAAATATAACAAGAAACAGAATCAACTATCCCGTAAGAACGAAGCGGAAAGAAGTCAAAGGAGAAAATTCCATGTCTGATAAATTAAATCGTTTGAAAGAAATTGTTGGCGAAGTCTCTGACCTTGGACGCGCCGCCAGCGTGCTAGGCTGGGACCAGCAAGTGAACATGCCGCCGATGGGCGGTGAGGCGCGCGGGCAACAACTTGCCACGCTTGGCAAAATTGCACAAGAAAAATTTACAGCGGATGAAGTGGGGACATTGCTTGAAGATTTGAAAAAAGAATATACCGACCCTGAAACCGATGAAGGCGCAATGATTCGCGTGGCGGCACGAAATTACGACAAAGCCAAGCGCGTGCCATCCTCTTTTATTGCGGAACAAGCAGTTGCCGCATCAAAAGCATTTGAAGCATGGGTAGAAGCGAAAAGTAAATCGGACTTCAAAATCTTTTTGCCATTTTTAGAAAAAAATGTGGAGTTGGTAAAGAAGTATGTTTCTTTCTTCCCACCAGCCGACCATCCGTATGATGTTTTGTTAGATGATTACGAACCCGGCATGAAAACTGCCGAAGTGCAAGAAATTTTTGGCAACCTGCGCCCCAAACAAGTGGAATTGATTAAAGCCATCAGCGAAGCCAAACAAGTGAAAGATAAATTTTTGCATAAAAAATATAACGAAGAAAAATTGTGGAAGTTCAGCGAAAAGATTATTGCAAAGTTTGGTTATGACTTTAATCGCGGACGACAAGACAAAGCCCCACACCCATTTCAAACTTCTTTCAGCGTAAATGATGTTCGGATTACAAATCGCTATGAAGAAAAAAATCCTATGGCGACATTGTTCAGCGCCATGCACGAAGCAGGACATGCTTTATACGAATTGGGCGTGAACCCCGCTTATGAAAGAACCTCACTTGAAAGCGGAACTTCGCTCGCGATTCATGAGTCACAATCGCGCATGTGGGAGAATTTAGTCGGGCGTTCACTTCCGTTTTGGGAACATTTTTATCCTGATTTGAAAAAAACTTTTTCATCACAACTTGAAGATGTGAAACTCAAACAATTTTATAAAGCCATCAACAAAGTTGAGCCTTCATTGATTCGCGTCAATGCGGATGAAGCCACATATAACTTACATATTATGTTACGTCTTGAAATTGAAATCGGCATGGTAGATGGAAGCATTCGCATTAAAGATTTGCCAGAAATTTGGAATACAAAAATGAAAGAATATCTCGGCATTACGCCACCGAATGATGCACAAGGTGTTTTGCAAGATATTCATTGGTCGTATGGTTCGATTGGTTATTTCTCAACCTACGCGCTTGGCAATATTGTCTCGGCGCAGTTGTGGGAAAAAATTAGAAAAGATATCAAAAATCTTGATGACCTAACTCGCAAGGGCAAGTTTGAAAAATTGCGCGAATGGTTGCGTGCTAACATTCATCAATATGGTCACAAATACGACCCGCAAGATATTGTTCAAAAAGTGACAGGTTCAAAAATTGATTCCGCCGCGTATGTTCGTTACCTCACCAAAAAATATTCTGATATTTATGATTTGTAACTTACCCTCATCCCCAGCCCTTCTCCCATTGGTAGAAGGGTGTAAAGTCCCCTCTCCAACGGGAGAGGGATAGGGTGAGGGCTGTTGATGAAAAACAAAATTTTATTATTCGCTTCTATTCTTGGACTTCTAGTTGGTTGCTCACAATCAACCGAATCTCAGCCCACACCTTACCCAGCAGATTATCTTCCGACAGCCGTTGCGTTGACGAGTCAAGCCATGTTTGCAACAGCCGCGGCAATGACTCCATCCGTTACACCAACAGAAACTGTATCCCCGACAGCCATTGTTGAGGAAATAGCACCCAGCCCAACCCCTACGTTTGCGGCGGGTTTTACGCAGTTCGCACAAATTCAGTTTGTATCGCCAGGTCCGTTATCGAGTCTGGTATCGCCTTTCAATGTTCAAGTTTATGTTGCATCTGGTGAAAGTAACCGTGTGCAAGTGGATTTACTTGGCGAAGATGGGCGCGTTTTGCAACGCATCTTAAAAAAATTAGACCGTAACCCAAAAGGCGTGTTTCAGCGTTTTGAAATTTCATTTGAAATTCGCGCTGTGAGTGAAACGGGTTATATTCGCATCAGCAGTAAAGATGATTTTGGCAGAATTCAAGTGGTTAATACTATGCCAGTTTTACTTTTTTCTGTGGGAACAACAACCATCAACCCGCCAGGCAATATGATTTATGAAAGAGTTTCGGTAGATGGATTAAAAGAGAAAGCAAATTTTTATGCGGGCGAAGTAAGTTTAAGCGGGCGGATTTGGCCCTTCAATGAACAACCGTTTGTGATTGAGTTGATTACTCAAGATGGCAGACCGATTTCATCGCGCATCATCAACATGAATGGAATTGATACGCAACCTTTTGCAACGACTTTGCCTTATAAAGTTTCTGAGCCTACACCTGCACGCCTCACGTTTCGACAAGAGAATCCTTTATGGTCTGTCAGTGACCCTGAATATGGAAAATATATTTATGTTTATACGGTTGAGGTGATTTTGAATCCGTAAATATTTGGTATAATCCGCACGCTTTGTTTCGGGGCGTGGCTCAGCCCGGTAGAGTGCACGGTTCGGGTCCGTGAGGTCGAGAGTTCAAATCTCTCCGCCCCGACACATACATAGAGAGTAGACTCCTAACCCGAAGGAGTCTTTTTTGTTTATAGGTCAAGAGTTTCCTTTACAAGGACAGGCAAATCTCTCCGCCCCGACACAATTAGAAAGTAAACTCCCAACCCGAGGGAGTTTTTTATTTAATCCATAAATTAAAATCAGCGTTCATCTGCGTTTATCAGCGTCCAAATTTCTTTAAATCATTCCTTGCTAATCTCGCATTTCTTGCTATACTTTGGATATTCAACCCAACCAAAGGAGATGAGCCATGTCTACAGTGCGCGATATGCTTCGGAGAAAAGGCAGTGAAGTTTATTCTGTTAAACCAGATGAGACGGTTTATGATGCATTAGAAATGAT
>JAEURH010000065.1 GCA_016789365.1 Anaerolineales bacterium | reverse complement strand
ACCAGAATTATCAGTATCTAGCAAAATCGTGCCACCAGTTTGTAATGTTGGGTTTGATTTTCTTAGCCCAATCAAAGTTTTGTAATGTTCGAGTAGGGAAGTAGAATCACCAGTTTGTACTTCAACATTAACTTGCGTGTAGTCAAATTCGGGCTTGTTTGGATTTGTGTATGGATTTCGCCATGGCTGAACGGTTGAAAAACCTGCAAACTCATCAGCATTCCACTGCATTGGCAAACGGATGTCTTCATCAGGTTTTACACCTTGCATTCCAATTTCTTCACCATAATAAATATATGGTGTGCCAGCAGATGTAAGCATCAAAAATGAAGCCATTTTTGCTTTATCTACATTTCCATTGAAGACAGACATGACTCGATTTTGGTCGTGATTGGTTAAGAAAGTAGCAAAATTAAAATCTGGCATGTCTTGATACGCAAATTTGATGGCACTGTTAATGCCAGAATTTGCTCCCCCATTGGTGCTGTTTACAAAGCCATACGCCATTTCAAAATTAAAGATGTGGTCAAGTTCGGTACCTGTATATTGTTTAACAATGGATGAACCTGCACCAAACACTTCTCCGATGGTATAGGCTTGCGGGTTTTGAGTTTTGTAAGCAGTAAAAAATTCTTTTAGCCATTCGTGGGTGGCAGGTGTATTTTCTACTTTGCCATCTTCTTCAATTAAATGCTTTACAGCATCAATCCGAAAACCGTCAATTCCAATATCATTGAGCCAATAATCTGTAATGTTTAATATGGCAGTTGTTACATCCGGGTTTTGATAATTCAAATCAGGCATTCCGCTCCAAAAGTAACCGTAGTAATAGCCATTTTGTCCTTGATGCCAATTGCCAACGCCTGTTTCATTTGACCACACATAAAAATCTCGATAGGGAGAATCAAGATTTGCGTTTGCATCCTTAAACCAAGGATGTTCTGTAGAAGTATGGTTGATGACTAAATCAATAATGATGCGAATATCTCTTTTGTGTGCTTCATTGAGTAGATTTTTGAAATCATTCATTGTGCCGTATTCAGTATTGACGGCATAATAATTAATCACATCGTAGCCATGATAGGAAGGCGATGGATGAATCGGCATGAGCCAGATTGCATTAATGCCTAATGATTCTAGATAATCTAATTTTTGGGTGATGCCGTTAAAGTCACCGATACCATCTGCATCAGAATCATAAAAAGACCTGACGAAGATTTCGTAAAAGATAGCAGTTCGCCACCAATCAACAGACTCAGTTTCAGGGCTTGATAAGGTTGGGGTTGCAGTATCAACTGTCGGCGTGGGTGAGGCGCAAGATATCAGAATGAGAATTAATAGAAAAGTTAAAAGTCGCTTGTGCATAAAAAGGTTGAGGTAAAAAATTTCCTCTTCCTTCTGATGAAAGAAGAGGAAATAAAATTTAAACTTGAAAGTTTATCCCTTAACACTGCCTGTGGTAAGTCCGCCGACGATTTGTCTTTGTAGGGCGATGTAAACAACAGCAACAGGGAGTGCAACGATAACTGCCATTGCGGCGAAACGATTCCATGGCACGCTGTTGGCGTATTGGCCTGTCATGTTGTAGAGTGTCATTGCAAGTGTGTAATCTTCGGGTTGTGATAGGAAGAGCCATGTTAGCACAAACTCTTGCCAATGACCGATAAAACCTAGAAAGAATGTGACGGCAAGTTGTGGCATGGCAAGTGGTATAACGATTTGCCAAAATGTTTGGTTGACATTTGCGCCATCTATGGCGGCGGCTTCTTCTAGTTCTTTTGGAATGGTATCGAGATAGCCTTTGAGATTCCAGACTGCAAATGGTAAGGCAGTGGCGGTCATGGCGATGCCGACGCCCCAAAGGGAATCGCGTAGGTTAAATTGCAGTTTGCCTTTTCCATCTTCGCATTTGGCAATGGGTTGAATGACGATTGATTTATCGGCGCATTGTTTGACTTGTACTTGATTTAGCAAAAGGTAAAGTGGTGTGCTTAACCCGACTGCTGGCATAAGCAATGGAATAAACACAAGTACCATGAGTACTTCGCGTAATTTGAATTTGAAACGTGAGAAGGCATAGGCGGCGCTGACTGCTACCATTAATGCTACGATGCCCACGCCCATCGAAAGAACAAAACTATTTTTTAGTAGTTGATTAAATGTGACGGGGTTGCCGGTGGGTTTATCTAACACTTGTTGGTAGGCGACAAATGAAATTTCTTTTGGAATTAATTCCAATTGGGAGGGCCGCGTGGTTTTGGAACTAAACGATAATGTGACGATGTACATGATGGGGAACATCACGGATGCGAGAACGGCAAGGCAAATCACTTGTAAGAGGATTTGTCGCCATAATGGCAAACTACGTCCGCTGGTTTGCCGAGAGGTGTTCATGTTTAAGAAGCGAACGATTGGGTTTTTATTTTTTTCTGAGGTCATAGTAGCCATGTTATCCTGCCTCTTGATAATTTTGTGTAGCGCGAGTGATGCGATTGGTGATGAGGAAGACAATCAATGCGACGATAAAGATAATCACTGCAAATGCAGCGGCGACACCATACCAGCGCAGGTTGCGCACTAGGTTATATGCAAATGTCACCAACAATTCGGTTGAGCGAGCGGGTCCGCCACCTGTCATAAAGAAAACGAAGTTAAATAAGTTAAATGAAAGTGTGAAGCCATAGACTGCGGCGGGAATCATGGCGGGTCTAAGTAGGGGTACAGTAATATTCCAAAATTGTTGCGAACCTGTTGCCCCGTCAATTGAGGCGGCTTCGTATAAGTCTTTGGGAATACTTTGTAATGCACCAGTCGCTACTACTGACATGAAGGGCCAACCCAGCCAGAAATTTGCAATCATCATAGCGTAGTATGCAAGCGTCAATGGGGCACCGGGTAAAAAGCCCGGAATAGGTGGTTTGACATCTTCAAACCAGCGGATGTAAACAGGGTCTGGGTTTCCGAAGAACCCCCCAATGATTGCTAGTAATTGATTCATTGCGCCATAGCGTTCGTCGAAGATGTTTGTCCAAACAGTAGCAACAACTAAGGGAGGAACAACCACTGGCAAAATATATGCGGCGCGATAAATCTTTTTGAGCCATAGCCCTTCGGTGTTAAGCAAGGTTGCAATTAATACGCCGGCGGGAACGTGTAAGAATACATTGCTGATTGCCCACCAAAAGTTAAACGTTAATACGCGGAAGAAATTGAAATTTTCAACAGGTAAAGCGGCAGTGAAAATATCAATGTAGTTTTTGAATCCGATGAATTCTAGTTCGGGAGACCTTAATCCAAGTAAAAGGTGTTTAGATTCAAAGTTTGTGAATGAAATAATCACTTGATAAATGAGTGGGTAGAACGTAATTACCCCCATGATTAGGAATGCAGGCAAGAGATATAAGTATGGAAGATTACTCTGCCTTTTTTTTCTTGCTTTTTGTGTGGACTTTGAAATTGCCATTTGAACTTCTCCTCACAAAAGAAAATTGTTCATTTCAGATTATGGAAGGGAGAGCGGACAAGTTCCCTTGTCCGCTCCCTTGTATTGCTACTTCTAAAAATTGTAACTTACTTGGTTGCGCCTTCAAAGGCGGTCTTGACCCAGTCTGCGGCAGGTGTGCCAGCATCAAAAACTTGGTCGGTTCCACAGAAGTTGCCCCAATAATTGCCCATAGATTCAACTTGTGGGCGGAAGTATGCTGTAGCAAATGCATCGAGCAAACCTTGGATGAGTGGGTCGGTTACATCAACTGTGGTGTTAGCAGGAACGTGACCAGCGGAGTCCATCATCAATTGTGATGCGGCGGCGTTGGTCAAGTACAATGCGACTTCAATTGCGGCTTCAGTGTTTTCGCTGTTCGGGTTGAAGTACCAACCGTCTACACCGAGAAGCGGGTTAGATGGACCACCAGGTCCGGCAGGGATTGGAGCAACAGCAAGGTTGTCACCGAGTGCATTGCGATAGTCACCCATTGCCCAGTTACCATTGGTGATGGCAACGACGCTACCTTCGGTGAATGGAGCGAGACCATCACTGTCATTGCGGGGCCAGCCGTTTGCGACTGAGATTTGATACAAATCATTCAAATAGGAAATTGCACCAGCAACATTGGCTTGGTTAGCATCATCAGCAACAAAGTTGAATTGGTCGTCAAAGATTTGACCACCGAAGGAGCCGAAGAAGCCCCAGTGGTGATAACAACCAAAGCTAATAGCAACTGGTGTGCCGCCTTCCATCAATGCTTTGAGTTCATCAGTGGTGGCAGGTGGTTCTGGGAGCAATGACTTGTTGTACCAGAAGGCAACAGCCTTGAGCGATTCAGGAATACCATACATCTTGCCGTCATACATCATGCCACCTTGTGACAATTCACTATAATCACCGAGTTTTCCAGCGACCAAGTCGGTAATGTCAGCAATGGTTCCGGCGCGAGCCTGACCACCAAGGTTGTCATTTGGGGCAATGAACATATCGGGTCCACCGCCAGCGGCAACATCTGTATCATATTTGGTGAATATATCGTTGAAAGGCACTTGAAGCACATTGATTTTATATTGTGGCAAATCAATGGCGGCTTGTTCAAGCAATTGTGCCATAGCGGTTTCTTCAGCAGAGCCAGTGCCATATGCATGCCAGAAGGTTACTTCAATGACTTCAGCAGGTGCTTCTGTCGCGGCAGGTGCATCCGTTGCGGCGGGTGCTTCTGCAACAGGGGCTTCAGTGGCAGGGGCGCCACCACCACAAGCGGCAAGTGCTAGCGAGGCAATCACTAGCAGGCTAAATAAAGCAAGCAAATTCTTTTTCATTCTCTTTTTTTCTCCTTGAAATTAGTTGAAACAGGTATATCAGTATTTTGTCATGTGGTTTTTGCTTGCGTACCCGGCACCACCTCCTTTAATAAGAGTCAGCGAACTGCCTCTTCTGTGCTTGCATCAAAGATGTGGAATTTATCCATATCGAAGATGACTTGCATATCATCACCGACGCGTTTCTTCGAGCGTGGGTCCACGCGGGCAATGAATGTGTTTTTACCGCTCATCAAATACAAGAAAGTTTCATTACCCATCAACTCAGTCACATCTACTTTGACAGAAACTTTTTCACCATGAATGTTTGGCGGGGCAAATTCTGGGTCGTGAATATTTTCTGGGCGAATACCAAAGATGATATTTTTGCCACCTAAATTTTTATATGGCGCAGATAACGCCTCAGGTATTTGGACTTTGAAACTGTCTGTTTCTACCAAAACTTTTCCATCGCTGACATTTAGAGTGGCAGAAAAGAAGTTCATAGCAGGGGAGCCAATGAACCCAGCAACAAATAAGTTATTTGGCTTGTCATATAAGGCTTGTGGAGTATCTAACTGTTGTAACAAACCTTTATTAATGACAGCGATGCGCGATGCCATCGTCATCGCTTCGGTTTGGTCGTGCGTTACATAAATAAAGGTCGTTTGCAAACGTTGATGCAGTTTACTGATTTCAGCACGCATTTGCACGCGCAATTTAGCATCCAAGTTTGAAAGCGGCTCATCAAACAAAAAGACTTTCGGTTCACGCACAATCGCACGCCCCACTGCCACACGTTGGCGTTGACCACCAGATAGTTGACGCGGTTTACGGTCAAGCAAATGGGTAATGTCTAAAATCTCAGCCGCATCGTTCACGCGCTTTTTGATTTCTTCTTTAGGCGTTTTGCGCAGTTTCAAACCAAACGCCATATTGTCATACACCGAAAGATGTGGATATAAAGCATAAGACTGGAAGACCATGGCGATGTCGCGGTCTTTCGGAGCCACATCATTCACCACACGCTCACCGATTTTTATTTCACCATCGGTAATCTCTTCCAGTCCAGCCAGCAGGCGAAGGGCGGTTGTTTTACCGCAACCTGATGGTCCAACCAACACAAGGAATTCCTTGTCCTCAACATGAATGTTGAGATTCTTGATGATTTCTAAATCACCAAACTTCTTGAACACGTTCTGAAATGTAACACTTGCCATGGGAAACCTCCAGTCGTACGAATATAGTGACTTGATTATAAGCCCAAGCCTAAAAATCCCCAAAGATTTGGAGGAACGAGTTTGTTGGTTGCGTAAACTAAAAAAACCTACATTTTTACCGCTTTGCCTGTTTCAGCCGACTCTAAAAACGCCAAAATGGTCTTCACATTGCCGCGTGAATCTTCTAAAGAAACACCTGGCAATTGGTTATTCAGCACTGCATCGCACATATCTTCCACTTCACCTAAATATAATTCTTGTCCTTTAACCCTTATCTTTTGTTCTTTCCCATTGCGCGTCAATACAATTTCATTTTTTATCTCTGGCTTGAAAGGGAACGGAATATACAAAACGCCTTGTGTACCAATAATTTCAATATACGTTCGAAATGGAAATTTGAAACTGCTATCAAACTGGGCATAGATTTCATCCCTAAACTTCATTTGACCAAAAAACGAATCATCGCTTCCTCCCTGACCTGTAACCTGCCAGCCAAACACTTCAAGCGGTTCTTCGCCAACGACCATTCTTGCAAACGAAATCGGATAACAGCCCACATCCCAAATGCTCCCCCCACCCATTTCTTTATAAAAACGATAATTGCCCTCACGCGTTAATGAAAATGAAAACGCACCTTTGATGAGTTGTATTTTCCCTAACTCACCACTATCAACAATTTCTTTCACTTTCAATGTCTGTGCATGGTGACGATACATAAATGCCTCAGCCAACACTTTGCCAGTTTCTTTAGAGGCAGAAATCATAGCATCAACTTCATCCAGCGTTAATGCCAAAGGTTTTTCGCACAAAACATGCTTGCCTGCCCGCAAGGCTTTAATTGTCCATTCGGCATGTAAATGGTTGGGCAGTGAATTATAGATAACGTCAATTTCAGGGTCTGCAAGTAAATCTTCGTAACTGCCATGTGCGCGGGGAATTTTATGTTCACGAGCGTAGGCTTGGGCTGAGTCGAGGCTTCTCGAAGCAACAGCCAGCAAGCGGGTCCGTTTGGAAGCGTTCAGGGGTTTTATCAAAGCGCGGTTAATGCGTGCCGTTGAAAGCAATCCCCAATTAAGTATTTTTTGCATGTTCAATTCCTTGTGTTGGTTTATTTCTTGCCAAAATGAATAAAGCGAGTAAGCGCATCATCAACCACGATGGCAATTGCCCCGATTAAACTTGCATCTGGACCAAATTTAGATAAAACAATTTCTGCTTGTTGACTGATTTCTGGCATGGAGTGACGTTTTACTGCCTGAATAATGTTTGGCAATAAATATTCGCCTGCAATGCTGAGCGGTCCGCCTAAAATCATTTTCTTTGGATTAAAAATGTTTATTAACCCAGCAAAGCCTTGCCCCATTGCCAACCCTGCTTCTGCAAAGGAATCAATCGCTTCTTTATCTCCCGCATCTGCCGCTTGTTTAATAAGTGGAATGGTTAACCCTGAATTTTGTTCTGCCATCAGTTTTGGAATAATGCTACTTCGCTTAACTTCTAATCTTGCTTGCACCCTTTGAATAATTGAGTATTGATTGGCGTAGGTTTCCCAACAACCGCGATTGCCGCAATGGCAAACGGTTTGGTACGGCTCTGCCATAATAGGGAAGTGGCCAATTTCGCCAGCGTACCCATTTTTACCACGATACAATTTGCCGTTTAAAAATAAACCGCCACCAATGCCCACGCCTGAAAATACAAATAGAAAATCTTGTACCTGCCGTGCTGTGCCAAATAAATGCTCAGCCACCGCCGCGGCGTTGGCATCGTTTTCAACATACACTGGCAATTTTGTTTGCTCTGCAAATATTTTTCCAAACGGCACATTGCGCCAATGTAAATTTGGCGCAAAAATTAAAACGCCTTCGTTGATGTTAACTGTGCCTGGCGTTGTTAGCCCTAAACCTAAAGTGCGTTGATTTTTCTTTTTACCAAACTTGATGGCTTCTTTCACAATTTGCAAAGTTTGGTTAATCATTTTTACTTGGTTTACATTAGTGTCTGCTTCTTCCCGCTTGCGCCATAGTATGTTCCCCATAAAATCTGTCACTGCTACAGAAACAAAATCCACTCCAAGTTCAGCACCAATTACATTCCCTGCTTGCGCGTTAACTTCTAACATCATAGCAGGTCTGCCAGCACCACCTATGTTATTCCCAATTTCATGCACTAAATTTTTTGCTAGCAATTCATCTACCAAACTTGAAACGGTAGATTTATTTAGACCAGTCATTAGCGCTACTTGCGCGCGAGAAATTGGTGCTTGGCTATGAATCAATCTTAACACCAATGAAAGATTTGTTTCGCGTACAAAGGCTTGGTCGGCTGTTAGTTTTGTATTCATGGAATAATATGTTGCCGCAACAAACTAATTATAGCCGATTAATAAAGAGTTAAATTAAAACAGGCTCAAAATTCGCTTCTTCTCGGACTTTGAGCCTGTTCCTGCTTTTCAGTATTGTATTTTAATTTTTACCACGCGTTGTCACATCAAAGATAACTGCGGCGGCAAGCACTGCACCACGCACAATATATTGATAAGAGATGCCGATGCCCATTAGGTTCATGCCACTTGTTAATGAGGTCATTACCAACGCACCAATAATTGAGCCGACTACTTTCCCGACCCCACCTGCGGCAGAAACGCCACCGACATACGCCGCCGCAATTGCATCTAACTCAAACAATGTTCCAGCAGTAGTAGTGGCTGATTGTAAACGAGACGTGAACAAAATCCCAGAAAGAGCCGAGAGCATTCCCATTGAACCAAACACTACATAAACTAATTTCTTTACACTGATGCCACTTAACTCTGCGGCATCTGGATTGCCACCAATGGCGTAAATGTGCCTGCCAAGCACAGTTTGTGACATGACGAAATTGTAAATTAACGTTACCAAAAGTACGATAACAGCCGTCCATGAAAGACCTTGATACCCAGCCAGTATCCATGTAATGCCGCCAATAATTGCGGCAAGAAAGATAAGTTTGAGAGCAAAAATTTCAGTAGGAAGAACTTCAAAATTGTAACTTTGTTTTTTTCTGCGGTTATTAAATTCGTTAATGACTAAAAGAATAACTGCTACAACACCAAGAAGAAGTGTTAACTTGTGTACGCCGGGTAATATTCCAATATCTGGAATATCAGGAATGAAGCCATTGCCAATGGCGTTGAAGGCACTATTTGCAATGATAATTGTCCCCGTGCTTTCGGTAACGACAAGAATTGCGCCGCGATAAATCAACCAGCCTGCCAAAGAGGCAACAAATGATGGTATTTTCATTTGGGCAACAAGAAAACCTGTAATCAAACCTGCCATAACCCCAAGGCTTAGCGTGAGTGGAATGACAGCATAAACTGGCAGATTTAATCCATTTGGAATAACCTTTGGGTCTGCCATAGCAATTGCCGCGATGGCACCTAAAAAGCCCGCCAGAAAACCAACTGATAAATCAATTTGCCTGATGATAATGATTAACGTCATACCTACGGCGAGTACAGCAATATACCCTGTTTGATTAATCAGGTTAACAATATTTCTTGAAGAAATAAATGTCCCATTTGTAGTAATTGTAAAAAACACCATAATTACAAATAAAGCAATATACATGCCATATTCGCGTATGTTTTGCTGTAAAACTTTTTTGGCATTTTCAAAAAAAGTCATTTGCAGTCTCCTTAGTTTGTTGCTAATTGCATTACTTTTTCTTGCGTTGCTTCTTCGGCGTTAAGTTCACCAGCAATTTTCCCTGCCGATACGATATACACTCTATCACTCATACCTAAAACTTCAGGAAGTTCTGAGGAAATCATTATGATACTCATGCCTTGCTTTACTAAATCTTTCATAATGGTATAAATTTCATACTTCGCGCCGACATCAATACCGCGCGTGGGTTCATCAAGAATCAAAATATCTGGTCCAACAAACAGCCATTTTCCCAAACAAACTTTTTGTTGATTTCCACCACTCAAGTTAGAAACTTTTTGCTCAACACTCGGGGTTTTGATATTCAGGTCTGCTTTGTATTGATTAGCAACTTGAATCTCAGCATTATTGTTTACAATGCCACGCTGAGAAATTTTATATAAATTTGCTAATGTGATATTTTGCTTAACATCTTGGATGAGAATTAACCCGTCGCCTTTTCTATCTTCGGTTACATAGGCAATGCCAGTCTTAATCGCATCTTGCGGATGATGAAACTGTTTCTTGATTCCATTTATGAATAACTCCCCGCTGAGGCGATAACCATCTGGGTTGCCGAAAATGCTCAAAGCCAGTTCTGTGCGTCCAGAGCCAATCAAACCAGCAAAACCGATAATTTCACCTTTTTTCAAATTGAAACTTACATCTTTAAGAATTGCGCGCCCTAATGTAGGGTGATACGCATTCCAATTTTTTACTTCTAAAACAATTTCTTGCGATGGTTTATGTTCTCGTTTTGGATAGATATTATTGATTTCACGCCCTACCATGTGTTTAATTAACTTATGCTCAGTCACTTCGTCTTTACTTAATGTTGCAACTGTCTGTCCATCACGCAGTACTGTAATCGTATCTGCAATTTCGATGACTTCTTTTAATTTATGGGAAATCATAATAGAAGTCACGCCTTGGTGTTTGAGGTCACGCAATAGTGCTAGTAAATTTTCACTGTCAGTTTCATTTAATGAGGAAGTAGGTTCATCTAGAATGAGTAACTTAACATCTTTGCTTAAAGCCTTAGCAATTTCAACTAACTGTTGTTTTCCAACACCCAGGTTTCTCACTTTTGTGGCAGGGTTAATATCTAAGTTTACTTTTTTCAACATTTCCCCTGCTTGTTTAATGGTTTCATTCCAGTCAATTAAGAGACCATTCTTAATTTCATGCCCTAAAAATATATTTTCGTAAACCGTCATTTCAGGAATGAGGGCTAATTCCTGATAAATAATAGCAATCCCTGCTTTTTCGCTATCACTAATACCTGAAAATTTTTGAACACGACCATTAAAAATAACATCCCCATTGTAATTTCCATGTGGGTAAACTCCACTGAGAATCTTCATTAAAGTGGATTTGCCTGCCCCATTTTCGCCAACCAAACAATGAATTTCGCCCTTTGCCACTTGAAAACTCACGTCGCTTAACGCTTTTACCCCCGGAAATTCTTTGGTGATGTTTTTCATCTCTAATATTGGAGCATTCATAGAGGTTTACCTCTGTTTGAAATTATTTTTTCTAAATTGCTCAGTTGTTACCTTGATTTATCCTTTAGACTATCATCTCATAGTTACAACTTGAAATTAATTATACAGGAATAGTGGCGGAAAATATAGCCCGCCACTATTCTTGTATTGCAAATTTATGCTTACATTTTACTTGCTATGGCAAGCCAGTGAAATCGCCAGCAGAGTAGTAACCAGAGTCAATCAAAGCCTCGACTACATTTGCTTGGTCAACTGTGATAACAACAGTTGGGTTAGCAGGAACATCTACTGCGCCATTGTTATAAGAGTTTGTAGATTTTGGTGTGCCACCTTCAAGGAAGGTGATAGCGGCTGAAATAGCATCGTCAACCAAAGTACGAACATCCTTGAATACAGTCATAGATTGCTTGCCGTCAATGATGTATTGCACAGAGGCTTTTTCAGCATCTTGACCAGTGACGAAATAACTGGAGACATCTGCGTCAGCACCAAAAGCGTCTGCAATGGCGCGGGCAGTTCCATCGTTTGGTGCAAGGATGAATACATTACCTTTATCTGCGGCACTTGCGGCAGTGAGATTGGCTTCGGCAAGATTCTTGGCGGTGTTGAAATCCCAGTTGGTGGTGATTTGGTTGATGATAGCGGCTTGCTCATCACGAGTGAGTGTGGCTTTATCTTGTAATGCCACTGCTTCACTGGAATTCTTGATGACGAATGTACCGTCTGCAATTTTGGGTTGTAAAACATTCCAAGCACCTTCAAAGAATAAGAAGGCATTGTTATCTGAAGCAGCTCCAGCATATAAGTAAAGCGGATTGCCAGTTCCAGTTGCATTATCAACCAAATATTGAGCTTGGGCGGCACCAACGGAGATGCTATCGAATGTTACATAGAAATCTACTGCATCAGTATCACGCACCAAGCGGTCATATGAAATGACTGTGATGCCAGCGGCTTTCGCTAATTCAACTGAAGCGGCAGCGGCTGTACCATCATGCGGGCAGATGATAATTACATTTACGCCTTGTGTAATTAATGATTCGACATTGGCTCTTTCAATCGCAGAGTCGCCTTGGCTAAAGAGAATTTGCACATCGTAGCCAGCCGCTGTAAGTGCGTCTTTGAAGCGGGTTTCATCCTGTACCCAGCGTGGTTCATCGCGTGTTGGCAAGATAATACCAACAGAGAGTGCTTTGCCAGTTGGGAAGGTGAAGTCTGCTTCTGTGTAGTAGCCAGAATCAATCAAAGCAGATATAACGTTGCTTTTATCAACAGTTACAACTTCAGATGGGTTGGCAGGAACATCAATTGAACCATTGTTGTAGCTAGTGGTTGCTTCAGGTGTACCACCTTCGAGGAAGGTCACTGCGGCTGAGATAGCATCATTGACGAGTGTGCGTACATCTTTGAACACGGTCATAGATTGTTTGCTATCAAGAATGTATTGTACAGAGGCTTTTTCAGCATCTTGACCAGTGACGAAATAACTGGAGACATCTGCATCGGCACCAAAGGCATCTGCAATAGCACGAGCGGTTCCATCATTCGGGGCTAAGATGAAGACATCACCTTTTGCATCTGCACCGTTGGCTGTGAGATTCGCTTCTGCTAAACCTTTAGCGGTGTTGAAATCCCAGTTGGTGGTGATTTGATTGATAATAGCGGCTTGTTCATCACGAGATAAAGTGGCTTTATCTTGTAATGCAACTGCTTCGGATGAGTTGGCAATCACAAAAGTACCATCCGCAATTTTGGGTTGGAGAACATTCCAAGCACCTTCAAAGAATAAGAAGGCGTTGTTATCGGAAGCGGCACCAGCATATAAGTAAAGCGGATTGCCTGACCCAGAAGCATTGTCTACCAAGTATTGTGCTTGGGCGGCGCCGACGGAGATGCTATCGAATGTCACATAGAAATCTACTGCTTCGGTGTTCGTAACGAGACGGTCATACGAAATGACTTTGATGCCAGCGGCTCGCGCTTGTTCAACGGCTGAAGCGGCGGCGGCGGCATCATGTGGGGTGATGATAAGGACTTTAATACCTTGGCTAATTAACGCTTCAACGTTGGCTTTTTCTTTAGCAGAGTCGCCTTGGCTGAAGAGAATTTGTACATTGTAGCCACCCGCTGTAAGCGCGTCTTTGAAGCGGGTTTCATCCTGTACCCAGCGTGGTTCATCGCGTGTTGGGAGGACAATGCCGACTGCAAATTCTGAGTCGACTTGTGGTTGAGTAGACCCACATGCAGAAAGCACCATAACAGCCATAATCATAATAGCCATTAGGTTAAACAAATATTTTTTAGACATACCTTTCTTCTCCTTGTTGATTGTTTAATGATGAATTAAGAACATGTTGCGTTTTATTTGGTAAAGTTACCACCTCCTTTGGTTAAACAAAAAAACGAAGTACGCCATTCTTTGAATGGGGATACTTCGTTTTATAATAAAAATTTTGTGCTGAAATTCCATGACAGTTCCTTATAAAGGATAAAATAAGGCGAACTCTTTTGAAGAAACAAAAATTAAAGTTACGAACTTATTGCACTGCTTTGCTAAAAATTGGGCTTTTCAACGATTTAGATTAGTTTATGTTTTTTCAAGGCGTTTGTAAATTGATATTTCCCCTTATTTGACACGAGAACCCCCTTGTTTTTAACGGGGGGAATCCCCTAATGCAAAGTAGGTTATGACGCGAAGTTAAAGGGGTATGGATTAGGAATTTCTACTTGTAAAATCATCCCATTTCCTTGTGATGACTCAATGCTAATTGTTCCACCTAATAATGCCACTCTCTCACTAATCCCTACTAAACCAAAATGTTTATTAGCAGAGAGGGTTGCCAAGTCGGTAGGGTGTGTTAATCCTTTGCCATCGTCTTCTAAGCGGACTAATAGATTTGTAGAGGATGTTCTTTGAAGTGACAAGCGCACATGTTTGGCGGCGGCATGTTTGCGGATGTTGTTGAGTCCTTCTTGCACAATCCGAAATATGGATAGTTCTACCATTTCGGGCAAACGCCCTAACGATGGGTCAACTTCTAAGTGAATTTGAATACCACTTCGTTCTGACCACTCATTCGTGAGTGAATTAATGGCAGCGGATAGACCGTGATGGTCAATCGTTGGCGGGCGTAGGTCGCTACACATTTGACGTAACTCACTGACCAGTTTGCGAATTCCGTTTCGAATCGAGCCGACATCTTTTCTTATGGCTAATTTTTCTACTTCTCCTTCTACCTCTTCTAGGCGATAAATAATTCCTAGCATATCTTGAATAATTTGGTCATGTAATTCTCGGGCAAGTGCTTTTCGCTCATCCTCTCGTTCTGTAATTAACCTGCGTTGTGTGGCTTGTAAAGCGGCGTTGAGTTGGTCCAGTGCTAAGAGTTGATTGCTTAAACGCTCAATCAATTGACGGTTTAATGAATCTTGTGCGTTCAAACTTTGTTGCAATGACATTTGCGTGCGGCGTAAATCTTCGGTTTGTTGCTGGGCAGTGTGATAACTTTCTAATGCCCATATAAGTGGAGAAACTTGTTCGTGCCGAGCAGAGCCGACAATTAACTCAACAATTTCACGCGGTGTTGATTCGGCTGTTGGGCGGTCTGCCACCAATCGCCCTTCGTACAAAACGAGAATTCTATCTGTGACTGTAAAAAGATGTTTTAGGTCATCGCTATTGATAATGACAGATGTGCCTTGTGATTTTAATTTTTTGATTTTATCTAACAGTATTTCTTGACGATTGAAACTTAAGATTGGAATAATGTCATCCAAAAGTAATAATTGACAAGGTTTATATAAAGCGCGTAATAATAAAATTACTTGCCTTTGCTCATCAGATAAATTGCTAACTTGTTCATGGACTAGGCTGGGCGAAAGGTCAAACTCGGCAAGCAAGCTTTGAGTCACATCAATCATGCCTTCCCAATCAAGAATGCCGAAGAAAGGAATTTTCTTTTTCTCACGCCCAAGCATCACATTTTGAGTCACATCAAATTGCTCAACCAAGCCTGAAGTTTGCCGTGTAATTTCAACGCCTGAATCTCTATCTAAAAATACTTGAGTCGAAAAATCAAAACGATTAATTAAATTTGAAGTTTGATACACGGTTGCAATGCCAAGTTTTTGCGCCTCAATTCGATTAGAAAAACGACGATTCGCCCCATCAAAATTAATGATTCCTGAAGAAGCAGGAATAGCTCCACTTAAGATATGAAACAATGTGGACTTTCCTGCGCCCTGACGACCTACCAAACCAACCACTTCACCTTTTGATAAAGAAAATGAAACATCCTGTAAAACAGGCAAGCGGTCTAAATTTTTAGAAAGATTTTGTACTTTTAACAACGCTTCAGGCATAAAGTCATTTTAACCTGATTTCTAGTCAGTTTGTAACACTTAAGGCATAATAAGGTATATGCCTGAAACAAAAGTCTTAATAGCAGATGACCATACAGTGGTGCGTGCTGGTTTACGAAATGCACTAGAAGCCTTACCAAATTTCAAAATTGTTCAAGAAGTGGGGAATGGCATCGAACTCATGAATGCTCTTGCGAACACATCTATAGATTTGTTGCTGATGGATGCTAGTATGCCAGAATTTGAACCAATTTCAGCCGTGCGAAAAATCAAAGCAGAATATCCCAAAATAAAAATACTCATCGTTAGTGCGTACGACGATGAATCGTATGTGCTGGGTTTACTGCGTGCTGGTGCAAATGGTTACCACATGAAAGACCAACCGCTTTCTGATTTACAACTCGCCACGCAAAGAATCATGAATGGCGACCGTTGGATTTCTGGTAGTTTGATAGACCGCCTCATTAACCGACGTACGCCTACTGCTCAACTTTCAAACACGCCTTGGCTTACGCCTCGGCAACGCGAATTACTTCGCCTGATATCGCAAGGCGTTGATAACCGTAATATTGCCCTCACTTTAGATTTAAGCGTCAAAACTGTTGAGAATCACTTAACTGCTTTGTATCGCGTGTTGGGCGTGGATAGCAGACTCAAAGCATTGAATTATGTTTTGCGTCACCCCGAATTACTGGCTTCTAGCGGGCAAGAAATGGCAGACTCAAACCCAAAAGAAACAGCAGAAGAATTAACCATCTTAATTGTAGATGACAATGCTCGTTACCGTCAGCA
Organism: Anaerolineales bacterium; assembly: GCA_016789365.1. GTDB lineage: Bacteria > Chloroflexota > Anaerolineae > Anaerolineales > Villigracilaceae > Villigracilis. Next base: position 4,756 of record JAEURH010000065.1, on the reverse strand, counting down.
ATTAGGCAGGCTAATTGGAAAAATTTACCCTTCGTCGGTAGTCTATGAAGCGGAAAGCATCGCCGAAGCATTAAGTCTCAGCAAACAAGTACAACCTCAACTCTCATTTATCGATGTTTTTTTAAATGATGAAGACGGTATTCAATTTGCGCGAAAATTAAAAACAAATTCACCCTTAACGCATATCGTAATTATCAGCGCCTACCCAGACCGTGAATTTAGAAAACAAGCCCAATCGGCAGGCGTGATTGCCTTCTTAGATAAAAAAGATTTGGATAAAGAATCGATGCGCCAAATTATTGAAGATGCACTTCAATAAGATTAAAAATAAACAGGCTCAAAACCCGCTTCTTCTCGGACTTGGAGCCTGTTCCTGTTTCCTGATAACTTTTTATTAACTTTGTTATTTCACTGCCAATGCACCCCAGCCTGCATATTTTGCTTCTGTACCCAATTCCGCTTCGATTCTCAACAATTGATTATATTTCGCAACACGGTCAGACCTTGCTGGCGCTCCAGTTTTGATTTGACCTGTATTCAATGCTACGGCTAAATCTGCAATCGTGGCATCTTCTGTTTCACCAGAACGGTGAGAAGTGACTGCTCTCCATCCTGCGCGTTGACATAAATCTACTGCTTCAATGGTTTCACTCAATGAGCCAATTTGATTTACTTTTACTAACAACGCATTTGCGGCATTTTCTGCAATTGCTTTTCGCACACGTTCAGGGTTTGTGACCAATAAATCATCACCAACAATTTGACATTTGTCACCACAAGTTTTTACAAAGGCTTTCCAAGAATCCCAATCATCTTGCGCGAAACCATCTTCAATCGAAACAATCGGATAATCTTTTACCCACTTTGACCAAAACTCAACCATTTGGTCGCCAGTGAATTCTTTGCCTTCTTTGCGCAAGTTATATTTTTTTGTTTTCTCATCATAAAATTCAGATGCGGCAGGGTCTAATGCAATGGCAACATCTTTTCCTTTGCCTGCTTTGAAACCTGCTTTTTCAATCGCGGCAAGCACCAATTCCACGGCTTCATTATTTGCTTTGAGTGATGGAGCAAAACCACCTTCATCACCAACGAGTGTGCCGTAGCCTTTTTCTTTTAAAACAGATTTCAGGCTATGATAAATTTCCGCGCCCCAACGCAAGCCTTCCCCGAAGGATGAAGCGCCAAAGGGCATCACCATAAATTCTTGCATATCCGTAGATTGCCATCCTGTATGTGCGCCACCGTTCATAATGTTTAACATCGGAACAGGTAACACATGCGCATATACGCCACCGAGATAACGATAAAGCGGAAGCCCAAAAGAATTTGCGGCGGCTTTTGCAACCGCGAGACTGACGCCGAGAATTGCATTCGCACCAAGTTTGGATTTATTTTTTGTGCCATCGAGTGCCAACATTTCGGCATCAATTGCTCTTTGTTCAGAAGCATCCCAACCAAACAGCGCCGCAGAAATAATTCCATTTACATTTGCAACGGCTTGCGAAACACCTTTGCCTAAATATCTTTTCTTATCACCATCTCGCATTTCCAAGGCTTCATGCTCGCCAGTGGATGCACCTGATGGAACTGCCGCTCGCCCCCATGAACCATCCATTAATGCAACTTCTACTTCCACTGTGGGATTTCCACGCGAGTCTAAAATTTCTAATGCTGATATGCTTTCAATTGTTGAGTCCATGCTTTGCTCCTGATGTTCTGTATAAATTCGTGCTTAGTATAATCGGAAATAATCTAGATTTAGCCACCTTGTTTATTGTTAAGCATAAATTTTATCCAACTTAAGAGCCGATTGAATAACAAAGATATTCCAAAAATACTTAATGGTACGGCGGGGGTTAAAGATAATAAGATTGGATTTCTATCACACGCTATACTAAGAAAAAAGAAACAGTAAAAGGTTATAAATGAGGCGGCTATTGCAATATTCATTAGTGCTATTATAAAAAAATATATTGGATTTTGTTTCTTCCATTTATTTAGTAAGTCAATTTCAACTGTACCTATAATTAGTCCTATAATTATCCCAAAACTTGACCCAATAATAAGGAATACAGCATGAATAGCACCAGATATAAAAATGAAAAAGATAAACTGTTTTGTTGATAAGGCTTGCTTCATTGTGGAAAAAATTCTCTGAATTTTAACATTATTGTAGTATCTGGTTTTTCGAAATCACTTCTTCCCCTTTTCCTTCGCCGCCTTGACCAAACCCACGAACAACGGGTGTGGATTCATCGGGCGGGATAAAAACTCAGGGTGGAATTGACTTGCGACCATGTAAGGATGGTCTTTCAATTCTACAATTTCAACCAAACGACCATCGGGTGATAAACCAGAAAATATCATACCTGCTTCCTCAAACTTTTGGCGATAATCATTATTAAATTCAAAACGATGACGATGTCTTTCGTCCACGCGTGGGACGCCGTAGGCTAAACCTGCTTTTGAGTTTTTAGTCAACAAGCATGGGTAAAGTCCGAGGCGCATCGTTCCACCTAAATCAGTTATGGAGCGTTGGTCGTGCATCAAATCAATGACTGGATGTTCACTGGCTCTGTCAAATTCGGATGAGTTGGCATCTTCTAAATCCAATACGCCGCGAGCAAAATCAATGCACATCACTTGCATACCCAAACACAAACCGAGATATGGAATTTTATTTTCACGCGCATAACGTGAGGCGAGAATTTTTCCTTCTACACCGCGCGAACCAAAACCGCCTGGCACAAGAATCGCATCCGTTTGTTTGATGATGTCCCAACCTTTATCTTTTTCTAAATCAGCAGAATGAATCCAACTGATATCAACCTCAACGCTGTTAGCAAGTGCGGCATGTTTCAACGCCTCACGCACTGACATGTAAGCATCTTGCAACTCGACATATTTTCCAACGAGAGCAACTTTTACACTTGGCTTCGGCTTGCGGACTTCATCTACTAATTTTTTCCACGGACGCATATTCGGCTTGCGCGTGGCTTTGACTTTCAATTTATCAACGACTAAATCTCCAACGCCAAGTTTTTCAAGCATGAGTGGCACATCATATAAAACATCAGCAGTTTTCATGGGGATGACTGCATCTTTTTCCACATCACAGAACAATGCAATCTTTTCACACAAACTTTTTTCAATGTCTTGGTCAGCACGGGCAATGATGATATTGGGCGAAATACCAATTGACCTTAACGCCGCTACTGAATGTTGGGTCGGTTTGGTTTTTAATTCATTGGTTGCGCCAATCACGGGCAACCATGTGACGTGAATAAATAAACAATTTTCACGTCCCACTTCATTTCTTAATTGGCGTAATGCTTCCAAAAATGGTTGTGACTCAATATCACCAACTGTGCCACCGACTTCCAACATCATAATTTCGGCTTTGGTTTCTTTGGCGGCTAAACCAATTCTTCTTTTAATTTCATTGGTAATATGTGGAATGACTTGAATCGTGCCACCTAAATAATCTCCGCGCCGTTCTTTGGAAATAATCTCAGCATACACTTGACCTGTTGTAAAGTTGCTGACTTTACTTAAACGAATATCAATGAATCTTTCATAATGACCTAAATCTAAATCGGTTTCTGCGCCATCATCTAAGACATACACTTCGCCATGTTGATATGGACTCATTGTACCGGGGTCAACGTTAATGTATGGGTCAAGTTTTTGCACGGCTACTTTAAATCCACGTTCTTTAAGTAGTAATCCTAATGCGGCGGCGGTCACACCTTTACCAACTGATGAAACAACTCCACCAGTAAAAAATAAATATTTTGTTTTGTTTGTCATAATTTTCTCCTTCAGACTCCCTTCTCCTTTAGGAGAAGGGTTGGGGATGAGGTTAGGGTGAGGGGTAAATACGCAAAGAAAATGGGAGGGCGTTCAAGCCCTCCCATTTTGGGTTGTAAAGTTTGGGGGTCAAATAATGCTTTTGTTTCATCCGACCAGTTTCGTTATATCTTCAGCGGCGCGGCGCATTTCCAAAAATATCATACCAAGTTTTGCTTCCTGACGAGCCATCGCGGTTAAGACGGCTTCTTCACCAATAGCGGTTAACACAATTGCGCCTTTATCGCCTTTGATGTAAACCTGTTCCAATCCACCGCGACCTAATTCCCCTGAGATTCTTTCGCCCAAAGAGAGCATCGCCGCAGACATAGCAGAGACGCGGTCTTCTTCCACACCTTGTTGCAAGGCAGAAGCCATAATCAAACCATCCACCGAGACCACAGCAGAGGCTTCAATATCTGGGGCGGCGGCTTGCATATTACGAAGGCGTTCAACGATTTGTTCAGCGCGGGATGCCATAAATAAATCTCCTAAAATTCATAACCAACGGGTAGAGTTTACCAGAAAAATTTGTATTCGAGAATTGCATCCACCTTTCAAACAAAAAGCCCCTCTCCCGTTTTGGGAGAGGGGTTGGGGTGAGGGTTATTTTCTACTTTATAGTAAAATTATCAGTTGCCATGCTCAAACTATTTCTAACTTTTTTGATTCTGATACAAACCACCGATGTCGGCATCACCTCGCCACAAAATGGAGAGACGATTCGCGGGCAGATTCAGATTCTCGGAAGTATAGATTACCCAACATTTGCCTCTGCTGAATTAGGATTTCAATTCGCTTCTGACGTAGCCGATACTTGGTTTCTCATCCAAACCTTTTCTCAGCCCATACCTGATTCCGCGCAGCGTCTCGCCGTGTGGGACACAACCTCCGTCACCGACGG
>JAEURH010000064.1 GCA_016789365.1 Anaerolineales bacterium | reverse complement strand
TAATGCTCATCACACAGTTTTATATACTGGTGTGACAAATAACTTAGCACGTCGAGTTTATGAACATAAAAATGGATTAGGGAGTACTTTTGTCAAAAAATATAATGTGCATAAATTAGTTTATTATGAAATTGGCAATGATATTAATGCAACGATTGCAAGAGAAAAGCAAATCAAAGGTGGCTCACGGAAAAAGAAGCTTGATTTAATAAACAGCTTGAATCCTGAGTGGAAAGATTTGTATGAATCAATATCTTAATAACCTGTCGTTGCGAGGGTGTTCTTGTTCTGCCCGAAGCAATCTCATGTTTTGATAAAGGTATTTTATAAAATTTAACATTTTGTATAAACTAGGAGATTGCTTCGTCGAGATGCTTCGCATCTCTCCTCGCAACGACATAAATAAGAGAGATTATGACCAAAATAAAAATCTGCGGAATCAAAACGATACATGATGCACTGGCTGCGATGAATGCAGGTGCAGATATGATTGGATTCAATTTTTATCCGAAGAGTCCGCGTTATGTGGAAGTTGGTCAATGCCGAGACATCATGTTTGTAATGCGCAAATATGGACATGTTAAATATGTCGGTGTATTTGTCAATTCTTCAGTGGAAGATATCCTCGCCGCGATGGGTACTTGTGGATTAAGTTTTGCTCAATTGCATGGCGATGAATCCGTTGAGATGTTACAGGCTTTGGAAGGAAAAAGTTTCAAAGCATTTCGCGGAAGAGTGGATGAGCAATTAATTGTCAAAAACGAACCTGCATTTTTGATTGATGCACAAGTCAAAGATGTATATGGCGGTAGTGGAGTCAAAGCAGATTGGAAGATGGCGAGTGAGTTAGCAAAAAAATATTCATTTTTATTAGCAGGTGGTTTGACACCAGAAAATGTTACGGATGCTGTTAGCAGAGTCAAACCTTGGGGCGTGGATGTTGCTTCGGGTGTTGAATCAAGCCCAGGCGTTAAAGATGAAGCGAAGATGATCGAGTTTGTAAAATCAGTTCGAGCAGTTGAAAATCAAAAGTAGGAAAAGTCATTATGCCAACTTTATTACCTCCAAAATTTGGACCATACGGTGGACAATTTGTCCCCGAAACGTTGATGCCCGCGTTGATTGAATTGGAAGAAGCATTTGTAAAAGCAAAAACAGATGTTGAATTTCAAAAAGAATTCAACAAATTGATGGCATCGTTTGTTGGAAGACCCACGCCATTGACCTATGCAAAACGTTTATCTGAAAAATTAGGCGGCGCACAAATTTATTTAAAGCGCGAAGATTTAGCACACACAGGTGCACACAAAATCAACAATGCGTTGGGGCAAGCCTTATTAGTAAAACGAATGGGAAAGAAACGCATCGTCGCGGAAACGGGAGCAGGTCAACATGGCGTGGCATCTGCAACTGCGGCGGCATTGTTAGGATTGGAATGTGTTGTTTACATGGGCTCGGTTGATATTGCGCGACAAGAACCGAATGTATTTCGCATGAAGTTATTAGGCGCAGAAGTTAGACCTGTTAACTCTGGAACAAAAACTTTGAAAGATGCAATCAACGAAGCGATTCGCGATTGGGTGACGAATGTGCGCGATACACATTATTTATTAGGCTCTGCGTTAGGTCCACATCCATACCCGACGATTGTGCGCGAGTTTCAATCTGTGATTGGAACAGAAGCACGCGAACAAATTTTATTAGAAGTTGGCAGATTGCCCGATACTGTGATTGCATGTGTAGGTGGTGGCTCAAATGCAATTGGAGTCTTCAGTGGATTTGTTGATGATGAGGGAGTTGAATTAATTGGCGTCGAAGCAGGTGGCAGTGGAATTAATTCAGGCAAACATGCCGCGAGATTTGGTGATGCAACCAAAGCACGAGTCGGTGTGATTCATGGAACACGAACGTATGTGTTGCAAGATGAAGATGGTCAGATTGCAGAGACACATTCTGTTTCAGCTGGGTTAGATTATGCGGCAGTTGGTCCTGAGCATGCGATGATGCGCGATAACGAAAGAGCATTTTATACATCTGCCACAGATGCTGAAGCTTTGGATGCTTTTCATACACTGTGTCATACAGAAGGAATTATTCCAGCATTGGAATCGTCTCATGCTGTAGCGGAAGTTATCAAGCGAGCTTCTTCAATGAGGAAAGACCAAATTATTTTGGTGAATTTATCTGGAAGAGGGGATAAAGATTTGAATACTGTCATTAATGAAATGAAAGAGAACAGAGAGTAGAGAACAGTATTTGAACGGGAAACTGCTCTCTGTTCTCTACTCTCTTAAATCGAGGAACTTATGAATCGAATCGAAAATGCTTTCAAAAATAAACCAATCTTCATGCCTTATTTTCCATTGGGTTATCCAAACTTAGAGATATCCATTGACGTGATTGAAGCATTCGCAAAAAACGGTGCGGACTTAATTGAAGTGGGTTTATCTTTTTCCGACCCACTAGCAGATGGTCCAGTAATTCAGCAAGCGACTCAAGTGGCTTTGGAACAAGGAATCACAATCAAGAAATCGTTGCAAGCTGTGAAAGAATTGCGCAAACGTGATGTGACTATCCCATTGATTTTGATGGGATATTACAACCCAATGCTAGCGTATGGACTTGAGAAATTTGTCCTTGATGCGAAAGAGGCTGGCGCGGATGGATTTATCATCCCTGATTTGCCAATTGAAGAATCGGATGAGTTTGAAAATGTACTCGTAGGGCCGACTCGCGAGTCGCCCTTACCTTTGATTCGGATGATTGCCCCAACTTCATCATCAGACCGAATGGAAAAGATTGCACGAAATGCAAAAGGATTTATTTATTTAGTTTCAGTGACTGGAATTACAGGTGAAAGAAAATCAATTGCAGAAGGTTTAAGTGATTTAATTTCAAGTGTACGAGAACACTCATCCGTGCCTGTGTGTGTTGGTTTTGGAATTGGAACTCCTGAACAAGCCAAAGAAGTTGGTCAAATGGCGGATGGGGTGATTGTGGGAACTGCTTGTGTACGAACGATTGGCGGAAGTGAGAATCCAGTTGAGATGGCGAGGGAGTTTGCAAAGAGTTTTTTGAAAGTATTGCAGTGATGTATACTATTCTCACTTCGAAAAGAGGTGGAATAATGAAATTAAAAATCATTAGTATTCTTTCAGCTTATTTGATTCTCGTAAGTTTTATTTTGAGTTCTTGTAGTAATACATTGGATCAATCTATAAATTTAACATCTTTGCCAACCTTAAACTCTTCTACTCTTTTACCCACTACATTAACTTCAACTATTACACAAACAGTAACCCCAACTTCAACTCATATCAGTACGCCGACTTCAAATTTTCAAAATATCCCACAGGTTATTTTTACTCATGCTTTACCAGAGATATGTCCTCCAAATAACTCATCAGAGATTGATATTCCGAATGAGTTACCATTAAGTGAATCAGCGATAATAAATATATTGAATAATGGTGGTGTTGAAAAATTAGTGAGATTTTTATCCCAAGATAACGACGTAAACTTTAGATATGAAGATTTGACAAACGATGGTATTCCTGAATTAATAGTGCGAAATTGGGATCAGGGGTATGGGTATTTAAATGTTTATGGTTGCCAAAACAGTAAATACGAAAATTTATTAACATTAGATGGTTTTATCGACTTTGTTGAGTTTAGTCTTGGGATTATAGCAATTCAAGATTTAAATCACAACGGGGTTAAAGAATTGGTTGTTGACATGATAGCTTCCCACTGTTGTACTGGAATTATGGTGTACGAGTGGAATGGCATTAGCTTTGAAAGCGTGGTCAAGACTTGGTATGTTGACCACAAAAACGGTAGGCTTGAATATCGTAATATGGTTAATTTAGGTGGTATTGCTCAAGCAAGTATTGCTGATATTGATAGTAATGGTATCTATGAACTTATACTTGATGGTGGTAGACCGAGTTACACTGGTGGATGGACAGGCATAGATGGTCCTTGGCGTAATGAAAAAATAATTTATATGTGGAATGGGGAGAATTACGCTTGGTATTCTCAAGAGCATTATCCTCCCAATTTTCGTTTTGAGGCTATTCAAGATGGAGATACAGAAACCGAAAGAGGGAATTATGACCTGGCCCTAAAATTTTATCAATCAGCCATTTTTGATAATAAATTAAAAAGTTGGACTCAGGAAGTTTGGCGAGATATCTCACAAAATCAAGATCCTGAAAATCTTGCATATCCTGATATTGAAAAAATGCCTTTCAACCAAGATGAATATAACCAATTATCAGCATATGCTCGATATCGAATCATGATTCTCTATTTGAAACAAGATTGGATGAGCGATGCAAAGACAATTTATGAGACTTTAATAGAAGAGTATCCACAAGGAAATTCTGGCTATCCATATGTTGAGTTAGCAACAGAATTTTGGAATGAATTTCAAACTTCTAACAACTTATTTTCTTCTTGTACAAAAGCAATAATGTATGCGACAAATAAACCTGAGATATTAGAACCATTAGGAAGTCATGGTTTGTTCGATAAAAACTATGACCCAGAAGATATATGCCCTTTCAAATAATTAACTTCTCTTTGCCCAATTGTCACTCCCATACTTCTCCTTGACCAATTCCTCTGCCCGATTCAATTCAGATTGAGATAATTCCTCAATTTCAAATTCAATTCCTAATTCTTTTTCAAAACCTTGGATGAGCACATTTGCGGCGGTATCCCAAGAAATATTTATACCTAAAACAGATTCAACCGTAGTTGCTCTCGCGAGCAATCTATCTTTCGCTTCTTGACGTGCTGATTCATTTTCAAAAAACAAAGCATCACAAATACGAGTCAAATCACCTGTTAAAGGAAGCGAGCCATGTTGAAGCACACCTTCTTTTTTTCTTGCTTGTGCCGAGCCGATTAACTTTTTTCCATCTACTGTAATTTCATAACTCGATGGCACTTCAAAGCAAACGGGATTTAAATTTTTTGAAGCCGTTGTATGTTTTTCTTCTTGCACTTTCACCGGTAAACTCAACGATTGCACTGCATACAACAATGCTTTTGATAAACGATTATATGATTCTAAAACGCCGCCTGCTAAAACTTCATCGCTTGCATTGCCTGTGACTGAATATGTTAATTCATCTGTATGTAAAATTGCGCGCCCGCCTGTCAATCTCCGCACTACTTCCCAGCCATGTGATTTGAGTCGTTCCACATCTACATCTTTAAAAGGTTGTGCATGTCCCAAAGATAAACACGGCGGAGTCCAAGCATACAAACGCAACGTCGGTTTTGATTTATTTTTATAAATGTGTTCGAGAATCGCTTCATCCACTGCCATGTTCCATGCGCCAGTGGATGCGGGAGTTTTGATTAATCGCCAAATGGACATAATGATTCGTAGGGGCAGGGTTTTCCTGCCTAATTGGGCGAGATGACCTCGCCCCTGCGGTTAAATTTTCAAAAATTCTTGCGCCGCTTCTTCGACTACATTTTGGCTTGCATCTTCCAGCGGAGAGCGCACACTCCATTGTGGCAATCCATGAATTTTATTCAGCAAGCCTTTGAGCACAGGCGCAATCGGAGAATATTTTTCAAGAAAATGTCTCTGATGATTAACTTTATTTTGAATCTCAGTAGGGTCTTTGCCTTCTTGAAACAAATCCCAAACCTTTCGCAAATTATCAGAAATTAAATTTGCAGGTGCAGTGATGGCTCCCTGTGCATTATTTTTTAATGCATGATGTAAATATGTATCAGTGCCATTTAAGACTAATAAATCTTTGCCAAATTTTTGACCGACTGCTACAGCAAACGCTTCATCATGTGACGAGTCTTTGATGCCTGCAAACTGAGTTGGATATTTGTCTTTTAGTTTTTCAAGCAATTCTAATGAAAAGCCGATGCCTGTCATTGGAGGAATGTGATAACCGAGTAAGTATTTATTTTGTGGCACGGCGTTATCAATCACTTCACTAAACCATTTAAATAAACCATCATCACTCACTTTGCGAAAATAATATGGAGGCAGAACGACTACGCCATCATAATTTAATTCAAAGGCGAGTTTGGTTAATTCAATGGTTTCTGACAAACTTGGTGTGCCTGTGCCTGCCAATAATTTGAACCCGCGAATTTGCTGGCGAATCACACGCACGGCTCGTAGATAGGCTTCTCTTTCTTTTGGAGAAAAGGAAGGTCCCTCGCCAGTGGTGCCGAATAATAATGCGCCGTGACATCCGCGTGAGTTAAGAAAATGTAGAAATTTAGCAACCGACTCGAAGTCAATGGTTGAAGCGTTTGGTTTGATGGGAGTCACTGCGGCGGCATAAATCCCTGCTAGTGGGTGAAGGTCTGTCATAGATTCCTTATTTGGAGCGTGGGCTTTAGTCTGCAATTTTATACTAGCAGACTGAAGTCTGCACTCCGTATTTTATTTTTTCTTTTTCTTCTTAAAAAATTTTTTCGCGGCTTCTTGAGGTGGCAACAAGGGTTGACCCAACGCTTCGGTTAGATAATGTTGATGGTCGAGAACCCATAAATATAAATCGCTTTCGCTTTTATCAGGAAAATCTTTTAACACATCGCTTTTGCGAATCACTTCAATAATTGGCATGTAAACGGTATCGTACCAATGCGCCACTGCTTCTTCTTCTGAAATATCGCGTTGTAAATCTATGCCCATGAAGTAACGATGTACAGCAATATGTTCGAGCATACGTTCAAAACCATCGGGAATGTTTAAATAGATATTTGCTTCAGGGCGAATCTTATCTATTTTTGTTCTGTCAAGAAAATCAATTTTTGAGCCGAGAATTTCTAAATCTTCAGGTTTGATATCAGGTGTAATGTTGATGCGCGTGGCGCATTCGCGCACTTCGGCTTCGATAAATTCTTGGCCCTGTTCACGCGCGACTGACACACGATGATGGCCATCTACAACAAAATATATTTGACCGACTTTATACAAAACCACAGGCGGCAAATGTACGTCTTCATAAAAAGCGCGGTCAACTTTTTGCCAGCGGCTTGCTAATTGGTCTTCTTTGGGTAAGAAGGCACTGTCAAATTCGTGATAGCGATTCAAACTGCCGATGATTTGCTCAACACGCACAGTTTTCACGCCGCGATAAATAGGACCACCGATGCGAAGTTTTTCTTTCACCTCATCGTAAGAAAGTAAATTATTTTTCTTTCCTGAAATGATAGAGAACGCTTGGTTGATAAAAGATTTGAAACGCGCGCGATTGAAGTCCGCTTTGACGCGCTCGTTGATAATTTCTTTAGACATTTCTAACTCACTTTACTCTTTTCTGTTAATTTACAAATTGTATTTTCTCATAAAATACAAAATATGAAGTTTGCAGTTTGCTAAGATTTTATTAAATGCTTGTATTGTAAACGAGCATATTCCTTACACAAATCAAGAAACATGCTCCATTTGGGTAATGTTGAGCATTTACTTAACTTCTATTAATTTATATGGGTACACGTTGATAATTTTTGTTTTTTCATAAATTGTTTCAGAATCGGCAATATTGTTTCGATAAAAATGTGTATGCCCATGTAGCAAAAACTTTGGTTTGGCAACTTTGATTAACCAATTTAACGCTTTCAGCCCTTGATGTGCTTGGTCTGAGTCATCGTGAATGCCAAACGGTGGGGAATGGCTGATAAGAATATCTAACGTTTTCCCATACTTAATTTGATTAAATAACAATGTTGGCAATAAGCGAAAGGCTCGTAGGTAAGCATCACTTTGAGTATATTGATTCACACCATCAGGTCTATACCGAATCGAACCGCCAAAGCCAGCAATCAAAGTACTTTTGAATTCAACAGATTTCAAATCTATATTGAGTCCACCTTCGGCTTTTGAGCGTAAGTCATTTGGGTTAAATTCAGGGTCGTGGTTGCCTGGCACATAATACAAGGGGGTGCAAAGCATAGTTACAATATATTCCAAATAGGTATAAGGCAAATCGCCACAACCTATTATTAACTCAACATCCTTAAATTGACCCGCTGGTGCAAGGCTGTAAATCCGCTCAACCACTTGGTCGCTCACTGCCAAAATCTTCACAACCCAAATTGTGCCGTAGAATGGGCTTACCCGCAAGGCTATTCTCTATCAATTTGCAACATTTCGGTATTTGCAATTCCCCCCTATGCACTTTATAATTCAACATTAATTCGGAATTAACACGGATGGAGACAAAGCACATCACCACCCCCTTTGGAGGCGACGATAAAGGCTCTGGCAAGCCTCGTCAGCAATTAACCTCGGGTGCTACCCTTGTCAATCGTTACAGTATTCAAGATGTAATTGGCGTGGGCGGCATGGGGTCTGTTTACCGTGCGCGTGATTTACATTTTCCAAATGTCGTTAAGTTAGTAGCCGTCAAAGAAATGATAAACATGGCACCAGACCCATTGGTGCGTCAAACTATCGTCCAAAACTTTGAGCGCGAAGCCAATTTGTTAGCAACACTTAATCATCCATCTATTCCACGCATTTATGATTATTTTTCACATGACGACCGTTCCTATTTAGTTTTAGAATTTATTCATGGCAAAGACCTCGAAACTGTAATTAGCGATGCAAATGGATTTTTACCCGAAGACCAAGTTATCAGTTGGGCGATTCAATTATGTGATGTGCTGGCATATTTACATAGCCAAAAGCCTGATGCGATAATCTTCCGCGATATGAAACCGTCGAACGTGATGATTAATCACAATGGCGATATCATGCTAGTAGATTTTGGTATCGCAAAAACATTCCAGACAGGTCAAAAAGGCACAATGATTGGAACAGAAGGATATTCTCCACCCGAGCAATATCGTGGAGAAGCAACGCCTCTTGCCGACATTTATTCTTTGGGTGCGGCACTACATCACGCCATTACCCGACGCGACCCCCGCTTAGAGCCACCGTTTTCTTTTGCCGAAAGACCCATTCGTAGAATCAATCAAAACGTTTCGGTTGAGTTTGAAGCGGTAGTCAATACTGCACTGCAATACAACCCTCAAGATCGCTTTCCTAATGCGCTTGCCATGAAAGATGCGTTGATGAATGTTGCTCGCAAAACAGGCACATTAGATAAAATCACTTCTGCATTACCAGTTTCCAGTGGCGGAATCAAACCCATGTGGGATTTCAAATGCGAAGACGAAATTCGTGGCGCACCGACAATTCATCAAGGTACAGTGTATGTCGGCTGTTACGATAATAATCTATATGCCATCAGTGCCGCCGATGGAAAGTTTCAATGGAAATACCCAACCGACGGCGGTATTGTTTCTCGCCCTGTTGTGCATGATGGAAATATTTACTTTTGTTCAGAAGACCAACGCTTGCATGTCATCAGCTCTCGCACAGGCAAAGTATTGTGGACGTATTACACCGAAGGCAAAATTTATTCATCCCCCAGAATTGCCGATGGTCACGTCTTCTTTGGTTCAGAAGACCAAGATTTGCACGCTGTTAACGCTACTAGCGGGCGCGCGGCATGGAAATTTTCTACTGATGCCCCGATTCACTCTACCCCGTTGATATATAATGAAATGATATATTTCGGCACAGAGTCTGGCTCGTTTTACGCGCTAGATTTTCGCGGTACATTGAAATGGCGCTTCTCTGCCAAACGTGGCATTACTTCATCACCTATTATCAAAGGTCAAGCAGTTTACTTCGCTTCATTAGATGGAACTTTATACGCATTGGATGCCAAAAGCGGTTGGGCAATTTGGAAATTCCGCCTCGGCAAGGGGACAGTTTCTTCTCCTGCCTTAGCAGATGATTACATCTTCATCGGTGCATCTGATGGTTTCATTTATTGTGTTGATACCCGCACTGCAAAAGAAGTTTGGCGGTTTAAGACGGATAACCAAGTAAGTAGCTCGCCTGCCGTGTTCAAAGATTCAATTTATTGTGGCTCGGTGGATAATAATATGTATTGCCTTGAATACCGCACTGGGCGTTTACGCTGGAAATTTGAAACCAAAGGTCCAGTCACTGGCTCGCCAGTGGTGTTTGATGATATTGTTTATTTTGGCTCAACAGACCATCACGTTTATGCCCTGTTTGCCTAAAAGGAGTTTTTGTGGCTGATTTTTTTAAGAAATTATTTGGTTCAAAAGAAACCCCAACCCAACCGAAGGTGATTGATAATGCCACCACGGCTCCGTTGAGCGACCAGCAAATTAGTTCCATCATTGCTAGTCAATTACCCAAATATGAAATTAAGCAATTAATTGCTGGGGTGGGACAATCTGTAGGGAAACAACGTGACCATAATGAAGATAGTGTAATGGCTCTCACTTCAACCATTTCGGGCAGTTCAGAGAATGTTCCTTTTGGTTTGTATATTGTTGCGGATGGTATGGGCGGACATCAATTT
Source organism: Anaerolineales bacterium (assembly GCA_016789365.1). Classification (GTDB taxonomy): domain Bacteria; phylum Chloroflexota; class Anaerolineae; order Anaerolineales; family Villigracilaceae; genus Villigracilis. The sequence continues at coordinate 10,832 of JAEURH010000064.1, read as the reverse complement.
GGAGAAGTTGCCAGCAATGCCGCCATTCGTTTAATTGGCGGAAGCATTACCAAAAAATTCCATTCTTTTTTATATAATATGCCAACGCAAGCATTACAAGAGTCGCTTCAAGAGGTAATGGAAGCGTCTATCATGGATGCCCATCAATACATCCAGCGAGAAGCGCCCGGTAGCGGCACAACGGTTACTGCCGCATTGGTATTAGGTCAACAAGTGACAATTGGTCATGTTGGTGATAGCCGTGCTTATGCTGTATATGCCGACGCACGCATTGAACCTATTACACGAGACCATTCATTAGTCAAACGTTTAGAAGAACTGGGTCACCTCAGCCAAGATGAAGTAGATAACTTTCCACATCGCAATGTATTGATTAAAGCACTCGGTCAGGGTGAATCATTAGAAGCAGATATTTTTACCATTCCATTTCCGCAAAACGGAACTTTAATGATTTGTTCAGATGGTTTGTGGGGTGTAGTTAACGAAAAAGATATTTTCCGTATTATTTCAGAAGCCCCCAATTTACACCGTGCCTGTCAAAGTTTGGTTGAAGCCGCCAACGCCGCAGGTGGACCCGATAACATCACCGTCATTCTCGCTCAACTTATTGGATAACTATGCCGCCCAGCAAGCCAGATTACTACGCCATTCTGGGAGTTTTTCGTGACGCCACGCAAGAGGAAATTAAACGCGCCTACTTAGAATCTGCCCAGCGTTTGCACCCAGATAAAAATGTTGCCGCAGGAGAAACTGAATTATTCCTAGATGTGCAACAAGCCTACGAAACACTTTCTAACCCTACCCGCCGCAAACAATACGATGCCACACTTCCACCAGAAGTAGAAGTCAATAAACTAATTCGGCATGAAGTTTATTTCAGCCGCCCTAGTTTAGTGCGCATGAGCGAAGACCAATTGTTATATGCTCTGCTCGAAATTGCCCCGCGCGAAGAAAAACAAGAAAGCCTACCCACACCTCCATTAAACATTTGCCTTGTGTTAGACCGCTCAACTTCTATGCAAGGCGAAAAGATGGACATTCTCAAAGCCACAGCCATACAATTACTCCGAAGCCTACGCCCACAAGATGTGTTGAGCATCGTTTCTTTTAGTGATAGAGCAGAAGTGGTTGTGCCTGCATCCATTAGCCTAGATAAAAAGAAACAAGAAGGGCGAATCCAAATGATGCAAGCCTCAGGCGCAACTGAAATTTATCACGGGCTTGAAGCGGGATTAAATGAACTTCGTCGCACGCACGACCCGTCTCGTGTCAATCATCTTATTTTATTAACCGATGGCAACACCTATGGTGATGAACAAGCCTGCTTAGAACTTGCCGAACAAGCCGCCGCACAAAATATTGGCATTACTGGCATGGGGCTTGGGCATGAATGGAACGACATCTTTCTCGATGCCCTTGCCAGCAAAACAGGTGGCTCATCTGCATACATCTCCAACCCAAAAGATATCGAAAAACTTTTAGTGGATAAATTCAAAGCACTCGCCAGCACCTTTGCTGATGAAGTTTTGCTAGAATATAAACCCATTGAAAACATCCGCATTAACTACGCCTTTCGCTTGCAACCAGAAGGCGGCACTATCGAAATTGAAAACCCCATACGGCTTGGTCCAATTCTACGAGATGCCCCTTTGCATGTATTGTTAGAATTTGTCATTAGCCCAACCGCATTTAACGAAAATGATATTGTTACTGTTTTGAATAGCACATTGAAGACATCTATTACATCCAACCCAATACCTGCTCCACCCATTCGCCTCCACCTGACCCGCGACCTGCAACCTCAACCCTCACCAGACCCTCCCCCCACACGGATTCTCAAAGCCCTTTCAAAACTCACTTTATACCGAATGCAAGAACGTGCCCAATCTGCCGTAGATGCTGGGCAGATTGATTCAGCCGTTCGGCATTTACAAAATTTAGCAACTCATCTATTATCTCAAGGCGAACACGGGCTTGCAAAGACAGCCTTATTTGAAGCCGATACACTAGAACGAATGCACGCTTGGAGTGCCAGCGGAAGTAAAGATATTAAATATCAAACTCGAGCGCTCTTGCTCGGTAGTGGCAAGAAGGAGAAATCGAAATGATGGTTTGTGCGAATTGCAAACACAAAAATATGGCAGGCGCAATGTTTTGTGCTGAGTGTGGCTCCCAACTGGTTGGGAATAACGAATTGGTTACTCAAAATATTACTACTGAAAATCTCAAAAATGTTGGCAGAAAACCAACAGGCGCATTGACTGGCTCCCTAAGTGGCGCAGATGCTTGGGCAAGTTTACATTTACTAGATACGGGTCAAGTTCTTCCGCTTTCCTCACGCAATGAATTTACAATGGGACGCATCAGTGAAGGGCAACCCATTATGCCAGATATTGATTTATCTCCCTACCAAGCTTATGCCGCTGGCGTTTCTCGTTTACATGCTGTCATCAAAAAACAAGGGTCGCAACTTATCTTCATGGACCTTGGCTCTGCCAATGGAACATACATCAATGGCAAACGCCTTAACCCAAATATAGAACATTCCCTCAACCATGGCGACATTGTAGCACTCGGAAAATTAAAAATGCAAGTTTTAGTAAACAGTTCATAATTCATAATCAAGGAAGCGAGTTGACATGGCATATTCAGTCATTTTACACATCCCTGGCGAACAATCCATCGCGGGCGAAATAGAAGAACTCCCCAAACCAACCGATAACATTATTGTTGTACTTAACCCGCGCACCAAAGAAGGCAAAGACTTACACTATATAGACCACGCCGCTGTAAAAGTCATTTGGCCCCTTGCCAAAGTTAGCTTTATCGAAATCCTCGGCGATTCACAAGATGAAAAGATTATCGGCTTCGTGAGAGAATAATATGCCCGATTTAGAGAGAAGACGTATTCTAGTAGTAGATGATGAAGAACGTATGGTGCGCTTCATTCGCATGAACTTGGAACATGATGGCTTTCAAGTGGGCGAAGCATTTAACGGAAAGCAAGCCATCCAAAAAATTCGAGATTTTACGCCTGATGTCATTTTGCTAGACGTAATGATGCCCGACATTGATGGCTTTGAAGTGCTTGAAACGATTCGTGATTTCAGCAATGTGCCAGTGATTATGCTCACCGCCAAAGGCGAAGAAGATGACCGTGTGCGCGGACTCGAAGGTGGTGCAGATGATTACATCACCAAACCATTTAGCCCACGAGAATTAGTGAGTCGCATCAAAGCCGTGTTAAGAAGAACAGAAGGCGCAACAGGTTCAACACATGGGCTTTTAGAAATTGACAAACGCCTCAAAATTGATTTTGACCGCCGCGAAATTTGGCTTGATGGCAAACTTGTTAAACTACGCCCTACTGAATATCGTTTGCTGTATCACCTCGTGCAAAATGCAGGTTGGGTTGTTTCACATGACCAACTCCTCCAAAAAGTTTGGGGCTACGAATATCGTGATGAGCCACATTATGTGCGCCTCTACATTAACTACCTGCGCGAGAAATTAGAAAAAGACCCTGCTAACCCAGTTTATATATTAACAGAACGTGGTGTTGGTTATCGCTTTGTGGATTTCAAAAGAAGCAAAGAAAATAAAGAATAAAAAATTTAACAAAATTTATATATAGCGCTTGCGTTTTTTTAACGCAAGCGTTTTAAATTAAGAGCGTAAGTTCAAACCAACCAATATCAAAAGGAGGCACCTATGTCTAGTATTATTCGTTGGGAACCCGCTCGTGAAATGATGACCCTGCGTGAGGCGATGGACCGTCTCTTTGATGACGCCTTTACTCGTCCGCTTAGCCTCAACAATGGCAACTGGTCTGTCCCCGCTGTGGATATGTACCAGACCGATAACGAAGTGGTTGTCAAAGCCGCATTGCCGGGCATCAAGGCTGATGAAGTTCAAATCAATGTCACTGGCGAAGTCCTCACCTTAAAAGGTGAAACCAAGCACGAAGAAGAAAAGAAAGAAAAAGCTTATCACCTTCGTGAACAACGCTGGGGCGCATTTGAACGCTCAATCGTTCTGCCAACCGAAGTTGTGGCAGACAAAGCCAAAGCCGATTTTGAAAACGGCGTGCTGACCATCACACTTCCCAAAGCGGAAGAGGTCAAACCGAAGACCATCAGCATCAAAACTAAATAAATAACGTCACTAAAAAAAGGAGTCGAGTTAACTCGACTCCTTTTTATTTAATGAGTATGATTATGGATTAGGAAACTTAATCTATGACCTCAACTTTTTCTTCCCTCCGCATCAACCCTGAACGTATGCTTGATTCATTTACCCAAGCCTCTTCTTTCGGTGCGACATCTGACGGGGGAGTGCATCGCCCAAGTTTTAGTGAAGCGCATCTTCAAGCCAGAAAATGGTTTCGTGAACAAATTGATTCAGCAGGCTTTGAATTTCGCACAGATGGTGCAGGGAATCACTCCGCTGTCATTGCGAGTGAAACGAAGCAATCTCCTACTTTAATTATCGGCTCACATCTTGATTCTGTCCCCAACGGCGGAAAATATGACGGCGGACTCGGAGTCGTTGCGGCGTTTGAAGTGTTGAAAATACTTCAAGAAAACAGAATCAAGTTGAAGGTCAATGTAGAAGCGATGGACTTCACAGATGAAGAAGGCACATTAGTCGGTTTGTTAGGCAGTGCCGCAATCGCAGGTCATTTGAGTCAAAAAGATTTAATCAACCCGCGTGGTGGAAGAGAAAATTTATTAGCAGGAATGAAGCGTGCAGGTTTATCGGATGAAAGTATGTTGAGTGCAACGCGAGACCCAAAAACTTTGGCGGGCTATTTGGAATTGCACATTGAACAAGGCAAGCGTTTGGAAAAATCAAAAATCAATATTGGAATTGTTTCAGCAATTGTTGGAATTGCATCATATCGTTTAATTTTTATTGGCAAAGCGAATCATGCTGGTACAACCACAATGGAAGATAGACTCGATGCTTCGTTAGGGGCGAGTTCGTTTACATTGAAAGCGCGTGAATTGGTGATGAATGAATATAAAAATTCTGTGGTGAATGTTGGCAAAATGGAATTTACGCCTGGTGCATTTAACATCGTACCAGCCCAAGTGGATTTGTCCTTAGAATTTCGTTCTGCAACTCAAGATGAATTTGATAAATTGGAAGAAGCATTAATTTTTTTAGCAAAAAATGAAGCGCAAAAATTTGGTTTGGAATTGAAAATAGAATTTCTAGGCAAACATTCACCTAGCCCCATGAGTGATAAAGCGCAGACAGCGTTTGCAAGTGCTTGTGACGATTTAGGATTAACGCACACTTCCTTAACTTCTGGTGCAGGGCATGATGCGCAATCTCTTGCGGATTTATGCCCTGTGGGAATGATTTTTGTTCCATCAGTTAATGGGATTAGTCATTCACCAAAAGAATTCACCGAATGGGAAGATTGTGTGAACGGCGCGAATGTTTTGTTACAAACTGTTTTAAGATTGGCAAATTAAATTTTAGCCACAGAGACACTGAGACTCAGAGAAAATAAAACTCAGTGACTCTGTGTCTCTGTGGCTAAATTGGAGAATTGCATGAAAAACTTTGACCCAAAATATAACGAAATTCCAAAAACCGAAATTCATTGTCACCTTGAAGGTGCGATTCGTACTCAGACAATTATTGATATTGCCAAAGAAAACAATATCAAATTACCTGCATATGAAGTGGCTGAATTAGATAAACACGTCAAAGTGCTTGACCAAATGAAAGATTTACAAGCCGTGTTAGATGCGTTTGATATTTTTCAACGAAGTATTACCTCGCCACAAGTATTTGAAAGAATCGCTTGGGAGTTATTTGAAGATTGTGCCAAGCAAAATATAAAATTATTTGAAGTCCGCTTTTCACCTGATTGGGCATTTCATGGGCATAAACTAGATTGGGATGCCTGCCTCGAAGGTTTATTAAGTGCTCAAGAAAAAGCTGAAAAAGAATTTGATATGGCAATTGGAATCATTGCCATCACTTCACGAAGTATGGGTGCTGAATCCTGCGTCAAAACGGTGGATTGGGCGATTAAACATCAAAAACATATTCAAGCCGTAGATTTAGCCGATGGTGAAAAGATTTTCCCTGCCAAAGATTTTATTAAACCAATTCTCAAAGCCAAAGATGGGGGCTTGAAAGTGACTATTCATTCAGGCGAAGATACACCTGCTGAATATGTAATTGAAACCATAAAAAATTTCAAGCCAGATAGAATTGGGCATGGAATCCATAGCGTTGAAGATATGAAGGCTGTGGAAATGCTCATTGAAAAGGGGATAACGCTTGAAGTGAATCCGTGGTCGAATTACTTGACCAATTCTGTATCAAGTATTGAAGCGCATCCACTCAAGAAACTGTTTGACTTGGGAGTCAAAGTCACAATCAATTCTGATGACCCAGAAGTTTTGGAAACGAATGTCAATAATGAATATCGAATCGCGCATGAAGTTTTAGGTATGAGCATGGATGAAATCAAAACTTGTAATCTTTTTGCTTTCGAGGCTTCGTTTATTGGAGAAAGTAAAAAACAAAAAATTTGGAACAAATATTTTGTTTAAGAACCTAGCCACAGAGCGCACAGAGTTCTCAGAGATTTTAAGAGGGCTTTCTCAGTGCTCTCTGTGAACTCTGTGGCTAGAAAAAAATTACAAAATTCAAATTGACCAATTCGCAACCCTTAGGGTAAAATAATGCGCTACTTAACCCTGAAAACCCATTCCCGTTTGGGGATTGTGTAAAACTTGTGAAGCAATAGAAGGAAAATTTTAGAATGCCTAAGCGAACTTATCAACCAAAAATCCGCCGCCGCGTGCGCGTGCATGGATTCCGCAAACGAATGGCAACCGCCGATGGACGCGCCGTTCTCAAACGTCGCCGCCTTAAGGGACGACATAAATTAACCGTCCGCTCCAACGAACACGTTAAAAAAGTTCGTTGGTAAATTTGCAATTAAGAGGCGCGGGTGCAGAGACGTTTTCGACTCTCCCGAGCGGAAGATTTCAAGCGGGTGCGGCAAACAGGCAAGTCCTTTGCTCATCCGCTTGTTGTGTTAGTAATCAAAGCCAATGAATCAAAAGATAAATTGCGAGTTGGCGTGACCGCTGGCAAAACAACAGGCACAGCCGTTGATAGAAATCGAGCCAAGCGACTTTTACGCGAAGCCATGCGACCATTAATCCCAAACATCGCTTCAGGCTTTGACCTCATCCTGATTGCTCGACCCAAACTTGTCACTTCTACTTTAACAGAAACCCGCTCCGCGTTAATCAACCTTTTCCAACGCGCCAACATACTTCTTCCATTGAATGAATCCTGAAACCGAACAACATTTCCATCTACACGATTATTCAGACGAACCGCGTTTGCGAGATATACCTCGCACGCTGATAAATTTGCCACGCATTGCTTTGTTGGCTTTAATTCGTTTATATCAAATGGTGATTTCCCCCGGCTTACCTGAAAACACTTGTAGATTTTATCCATCTTGTTCACATTATGGGTATCAAGCCATTTATAAACATGGAGCAATCAAAGGCTCACTCATGGCGACATGGAGAGTATTGCGTTGTAATCCATTCAACCCTGGTGGGTATGACCCTGTGAAATAATTAATCCATGTCGTTGCGAACCACGCCCTTGTTCTTAGTGGTGAAGCAACCTCCCAATTTAAGTAGGAGATTGCTTCGTTTCACTCGCAATGACATGAAACTTTAGGAGTAATAAAGAATTGAAAACCAAAAAACTGACATTATTTTTTCTGCTCATTATTGGCGCATTATTAATCAGTGCCTGTACCGGACAACCCCTCACAAATAACTTCCCCGGTCTCACAGCAGATGCAGAACGTGCTTACATTTCCACTGGTTCATTCATCTATGCAGTAGATGTGCAAAACGGAAGACAAGTGTGGAGTTACCCCGAATCTGCTGATAACGAATTTTTATATTTTGCCAACCCCGTCTTAACAGAAGATGGTCAATTGCTTATTGGAAGCGCAGGTACAAATCATGCTTTCATTAGTCTAGACCCTGCCACTGGAAATGAAAAGTGGGCTGAACCATTTTCTGGCGCAAAAGGTGCATGGGTGGCATCTCCATTAGTTTTCAATGATACGATTTATGCTCCAAATACAGATGGTTATCTTTACGTTTTAGATTTGAATGGCAATCAAGTTTCAACACCGATTGAAATAGGTGGCGCGTTATGGTCTGCCCCCGTGACAGATGGAACTTACATTTACCTCAACTCACTTGACCATCACTTTCATATCTTAAATCCAAACACAAATCAACTTGCCGACCCGATTGATTTAGGTGGCGCGGCACCCGGAAGCCCTACTGTCGGAAATGATGGCGTGTATGCTGGCTCATTTTCATCAGATGTGAAATTTATTGCACCAAATGGTAGAAATGACGTAATTGCCTCCGCATCCGATTGGATTTGGGGCGCGCCAGCCTTTGATAATGAAACTTTATATTATGCAGATTTAAGTGGAAATATTTTTTCACTTGATTTGAAAACCAATCGTCAGAACTGGGATTCGTTGCAACCAGATGGTCCCGTCACAGCAAGTCTGCTTGTAGTGGGCGACCAGATATACGTTGCGACAGAGGCGGGTTCTTTCATCGCCTTAGACCGTGATGGAAAAATCGTCTGGGAAAAAACACCCGGCGGAAAAATTTACACAACACCTGTGCTTTCTAACGATTTGATTCTTGTCGCGCCCTATCAGGCAGAATTTGCGCTCGCGGCTTATGATGCCGACGGCAAACAAGCCTGGACGTTTACCCCCAATAAATAAGGAAACTATATTATGTGGGAACTCATTATTGTTCAACCGCTTACCAATTTGTTGTTATGGATTTATGACGTGCTTGGTCATGGTCCGCACATGTTTGGTCTTGCTATCATTTTATTTACTGTTTTGATAAAACTTGTCACTTGGCCCCTCAATGCCTCGCAAGTAAAAGGCGCACAAGCCATGCAAGAATTACAAAATGATAAAGAATGGCAAGACATTCAAAAGAAATATGCCAAAGACCGCGAAAAACTTGCTCAAGAACAAATGCGCATTTATCGTGAAAAAGGTATCAATCCATTTGCATCTTGTTTGCCGACCTTGATTCAATTTCCAATCATCATCGGTTTATATCAAAGCATCATTCGCGCGCTGTCTGTCACGCCGCTTGATATGTTAAAACTTGCCAGAACTGTTTATCCATTTCAAAATGTTGAAAACATCATCCCGCTCAACAGCACATTTTTATGGATGGATTTAGGCAGACCTGAATCAATTCAAATTTTGGGTTTTGGTTTACCAACCCTTGCAGTTATTGTTGCCCTCACAACTTGGATGCAAACCAAACTTACCATGCCTGCAACTTCAAACCCGAATGACCAAACCGCCCAAATGACTCGCATGATGAGCATTTACATGCCGCTTATGCTCGGTTGGTTTTCATTAACTTTTGCATCAGGCATTTCGGTTTATTTCATCATCAGCAATATTCTCGGCATTGTTCAATACGCCGCCACAGGTCGCGCCAATTGGCGTAACTTAATTCCCGGCGCAAGTAAACAAACATCCCCAGCCAAAAAATAGGGAGGCACCATGAACGAGCGAACTACGCTTGAAGTAATTGCTCCAACCGTTGAAGAAGCCATTCAACAAGGCTTAACTCAACTCGGCTTAACTGCTGACCAAGTTTCAGTAGAAGTTTTAGATTCAGGCTCCAAAGGATTATTTGGACTCGGCGGCAGACAAGTGCGCGTTTTATTAACTGTCGGTGCTCCCCAAGAATCCGCTTCAATACCAGACCCGAAACCTGTTCCTGCAAAACAAGCCGACTCTAAGCCCAAACAGCCAAAAGAGTCCAAGCCGCGTGCTGAAAAGAAAGTTAATGTTGAACCTTCCAACAATAAAAATTCTGAACCACTAGCACATGACTCAATTATAGATACAACTGAAAACGTTGTTTCAAAATTGATTCATCACATGGGTTTGAAGGCACAAGTCTCTGCCAATTATGATGAATCCAGCACTGACGAACGCCGTGTCATTCAAGTAGATGTGCGCGGCGACGATTTGAGTGCATTAATTGGTCGCCATGCTGAAACATTAGTTGCATTTCAACATGTTGCTTCATTAATCGTTGGAAAACAAACCGAACATTATGTGCAATTAGTTGTAGATGTAGAAGGTTATCGCGCCCGCCGTGAAAAACAAATCCGTCAATTAGCAAATCGCATGGCAGACCAAGTGACGAAGACAGGTAAAAAAGTGACCATGGAACCCATGCCCTCTAGCGAACGCCGCATTGTTCACATGGAACTACGCGGGCATCCCGCCGTCACCACCGAAAGCACAGGCGAAGAGCCGTATCGCAAAGTAGTTATTTTGCCGAAAGAATAAATTAGACCGAAGACGATAGACCGTAGACTATAAGTGTCTGCGGTCTTTTTCTTTCTTCTTTCCTCTTTCTTCAAATTAATGAAAGAAGAAAGAGGAAAGTATTTTTATAGAATATAATTCACCCATGCAACCTGTGGATTATCTTCTAATTGGTCATATCGCAGTGGATTTAACGCCTAATGGTAAACAATTAGGTGGCACTGTTTCTTATGCGGCATTGACTGCAAAAGCAATGGGTTTACGAGTTGGCATTGTCACATCAGTTGGAGATGATACAAATTTAGAAATCTTGAACGGGATTCAGATTGTTAATATCCCAACCGAACAAAGCACAATTTTTGAAAATGTAAAAACAGAAAACGGACGAAAGCAAACGTTACATCATCAAGCCACAAAAATT
>JAEURH010000063.1:2591-21353 GCA_016789365.1 Anaerolineales bacterium | reverse complement strand
CATCGGCAATGCGATTGGCTTCGGCGTGGGTCATGTTTTCACCATAAAACATGCTGACAATTTCCGCTTCTTCGGCGTTGGCTTTTTCGAGCAAGTCCATTACACCTTGTTCAACTGATTCAGCCGCGAGAGTCAATTTGCCATCAAGCAATGCAATCACTTGACCATCTTTCACACTGACTCCGTCAATTTCAACAGTGCGGGTTGCAATCGTAATTTCACCTGTTTTCACATAGGCATAGGCTTTGGTCATTTTGTCTGCAACAGAATCAAGTTCCCCGTCAGGTTGAAGCGCGAGCATCGCGGCTAATCCTTGCGGAACAGTACGAGTCGGAATCACATGCACATTTTTCACGGTCACTTCTTTGGCTTGATTCGCCGCGAGGATAATATTTTTATTGTTCGGCAAGATGATAACTTTATCAGTTGGTAAATTTTCAAACGATGCCAAAATATCTTGCGTGGATGGATTCATACTTTGCCCACCTGCCACCACATTAGCAACGCCGAGGCTTGCAAAAATTTTGCTCAAGCCTTGCCCAGGCGATACAACTACAACTGCAATATTACCGGGTTCAACTGTATTAAATTTAATTTGCGCAGACTTTTGAATATCATCCATTTGCGCCAGCAAGTTTTCCATAGCAACTTTTGTAATGGTGCCAATGCCCATAATGTAATCAATCGGCACATAACGATTTTCAAGCGGCACATGAATGTGCATACGATACATGCCTTCGCCCTCACCCACTTGAATCGATGTTCCCATTTCTTCTAACTTGCCATAAAAAGATTGCAAATCCAATTCGCCATTCGGAACAAAATCAACCACCACTTCATAATCTTGCCCCTCTTCCACTTCTTCCAATGCGCCTTCCAAATTCATGGCAGACATCGGTTGAATTTGAATCGTCGGCGCATCTAATGATTCGCCGTACACATGTCGCAACATGCCTTCTAAAATAAAAAATAAACCTTTACCACCTGAATCAACCACGCCTGCTTGTTTTAAGACGGGAAGTAAATCGGGAGTTTTCTTGACTGCTTCATCAGCCGCTTTGACAGCCACTTCTAAAACTTCAATCGCATCTTTCGCGGACCCGCGAACTGCTTCTGTTGCAACGGCAATTTCTTTAATGACGGTTAATATCGTGCCTTCTACTGGCTTGACGACTCCTTTATAAGCCGTGTCTCTCGCTTCACCAAATGCAGAAATCATTGAGTCAACGTCAAGCAAGGCTTTGTCATGTAAACCGCGCGAAATGCCGCGCAATATTTGACTCGTAATCACACCCGAATTTCCGCGTGCGCCCATCAATGCCCCTTTTGAAACAGCCGCCGCCATTTCACCAATGTTTCGTGTGCCTAAATCTTTAATCTCATTCCATGCCGCTTGAAGCGTTAACGTCATGTTTGTTCCTGTATCCCCATCTGGCACAGGGAACACATTTAACGCATTGACATTTTCTTTATTGGTTCGTAACCAAGTTAAACCAGCATCAATTAATTTCTTAAGAGCCAAACCGTCTATCTTTTTCTTGCGGAGTTTTTCAACACGCACGGAATTTATCGCCATACTTTCCTCGTTTTAGATAGGTTTATCAAACTCTGTTCACACATTGTTAATCTTTTTGAAACAAACCGTCCCGCAGGTTTGGTTTGGCATTCATGTTTTTTGCCAATCACCCTGCGGGACGATGTACTTAATCCGTATTACTGATTCTTAACCCTGCCACATGCACATTGACAGTGTTCACTTTCAAGCCCAATGCTTTTTCCACATGAAAACGCACAGTGCTTGCTACGCTTTCCGCCACAGTCGCAATGCGCGTGCCATATTCCACAATCACGTGAATATCAATGTCAATATCCTCGCCACGATAATGAACATTCACCCCGCGTGAAGGTTCGCGGGTGATACTGGCTACAATGCCATCGGCTAAGTTTTTTGGCGCAAGCCCCACCACCCCATACGATTCCAACGTGGCGTGATAAGCAATCGTCGCCACAGCATTCGGGGAGATGTGAATGCCACCCAGAGAAGTCGTTTCTTCGCCCATAGTTTTGCTTCCTTTTCCACAAGGTTTACAACCCTTGTATATCTTTTCTGTTTTACTTATTTTAACCTAAAAAACTTCGCCACAGAGTGCATTTTGTGTGGTAAAATGCCGTGCTTTCAGAAAAACCGAATTGCAGACGCCCCGTCTGCTTTTCTTTTGTAAAAAGGTAAGGAAAGGATTCAAACATGGCAAAATGTAATCACTGCGGCAAGGCAACCACTTTTGGTCATAACCGCTCTTTCTCCCAACGTGCTACCAACCGCACGTTCAAACCGAACCTCCAAAAAGTTTCGGTAATGGAAAAAGGTCGCTTGGTCAAGAAAACGCTGTGCGCCAAGTGCATCAAAACACTCGGCAAATCTGCGGCGTAAGTTTGTTTTCCCATTCGATATGAAAATCACGGCTAAGCCGTGATTTTTGTTTTAACCAATAAATTCTTCAATTCTCTTATTCCAACCTTTGCACCTTTCGGATGTTTAAATGCCGCATTGCCCGTCACAAACGCATTCGCCCCAGCAGATTTCATCAATGGCAAAGTTTTCAAATTGATTCCGCCATCCACTTCAAGATGAGCCTTTGAATGAATCTCATCCAATTTTTTACGAAGGTATTTTACACGTTCAACCATCTTCGGCATAAACTTCTGACCCGAAAAACCAGGCGGCACGCTCATTACCAAAACCAAATCAACCATTGATAAAAACGGTTCAATCTTTTTTATAGAGGTAGATGGTTTTAACGTGATGCCTGCTTTACACCCCAAAGATTTGATTTGCCCGATAACTTTTTTTACATCCCGACACGCTTCGACATGCACCGTGATGTTGGTTGCTCCAGCCTCAGCAAATGACTTAACGTGAGCCTCTGGATTCTCTATCATTAAGTGAACATCAAGCGGAAGTTTGGTTGCACGCTTCAATGATTCAACAAATAATGGACCTATCGTAATCGTTGGCACAAAGTGACCATCCATTACATCTACATGAATCCAATCAGCGCCAGCGGTTTCGCAAGCGGCGAGTTCTTTGGATATATTTGCAAAATCAGAGGCAATGATAGATGGGGCGAGAATATAAGGTTTCATTGTTTGAAAATTTTCTAATGACCCCGTAGAGGTCAAATTATTATAGATTTTAATTTGTGATACATAAACCTCGAAGGGGTGTTACAGATTTTCAAAACCATGTCATCCCTTCGGGATTTGGGATTATTAATTGGGTGGAAAGAAAGTGAGATATACCAATAAATAAAATGGGATTAAGCCACCAACTGCAATGACAGCGAGTAAGCCTAAGCCAACAGAGACCCAATCTACATTTTCGGAGTTGGATTCATCGTCTGAAACAGGAACAGGCTGGGGCAAGGGTTGAGGCGGTGTGTATTGCGGGGCATATGTCTGTTCTTGAATCGGTTGCATTGGCGGAGGGGCGAGTCTTTCGGCAATGTCAGGTTGAATGGTGATGACTTGAGGTGAAACAGGTTGTTGAATTTGTTGAGGCGGAGGGTCTGGCATCGTTCCAAATTTTTGTAGCACTCTGCCGAGTTGGTCGGCAGTACGGTAGCGGGCAGTGGGTTCTTTGGAGAGGACTTTCATTATGATTTCTTCAAGCGCGGAGGGGATATCTGGCACGTATTCGCTGATGGGTACGGGGCGACCTGAAATGTGCAAACGGGCAAGTTCATCGGCTGAGGAGGCGGTGAATGGTGGTGTGCCACTTAATAATTCGTACATGACGATGCCTAATGAATACACATCGGAGGCGGGGGTTGGGGATTCGCCTGCGGCTTGTTCTGGTGAAAAGTAAAGTGGTGAGCCCCAAACGACATCATGCCGTTCGCCAGGTTTGATACTTTCGAGGGCGCGAGCAATTCCAAAGTCGGTGACTTTGAGGCGCATATCTTTTGAGACGAGCATGTTGTGGGGTTTGATATCGCAATGGACTAGTTTGGCTCGATGTGCATAGCCCACACCTGCACAGGCTTGAATCATTAATGGGATACCTTGTTCTATTGTAAATCGTCCACGTTCGCGGATGAGTTGTTTGAGGTCTTTGCCTGGGATTTGTTCCATGACGATATAAACCAAGCCATCGGCGATGCCAAAATCATGCACAGTGACAATGTTGGGGTGCGATAAATTGGCGGCTGAGCGGGCTTCAACTAGAAATTGTTTTTGAAAATCTTCGTTGTTGGAGTAGTCTTTTCGTAAGACTTTAATGGCAACGGGGCGGTCTAGCACTACATCACGCGCGAGGAATACATCTGCCATGCCGCCTGAGCCAAGTTTTTCTTCAAGTTGATATCTGTCGTTGAGTAATGCGCCTTCGGTCATAGTGAAGAGATTATAACATTAGGTGTAATTCGTAATTCGTAATTCGTAATTCGTAATTCGTAATTCGTAAAAAGAATTGATATGCTATTTAAATCTTACTTCGCACTTTACGTTTTACGCATCACGTAATACGTTTATAATCTCTCCTCATGCGCAAAGGACTCCTCCTCTACAACCCAGCCGCAGGAAGATTCCCTGTAAGAAGATTTGTACGTGGAATCATCAAGCCATTAAAAGATTCAGGGTGGAGTGTAGATATTGCTGAAACATTAAGTGGCACACACGCTATTCAAACTGCACATCAAGCCGCGGGCGAAAATTATGATGCCGTTTTTGCCATTGGTGGGGATGGCACAGTTGGTCAAGTAGCAAGTGGATTGGTTAATACCGAAACTGCATTAGCAGTTCTTCCAGCAGGCACAACCAATGTGTGGGCATTAGAACAAGGTCAAGTGCCATTTGATTGGTTCAAGTGGAATGCGTTAAGTCAAAATGCAAAATTGCTTGCTGATGTTGAACCTCAATATGTAGATGTTGGTATCTGTAATGAACGTCCGTTTTTATTGTGGGCAGGTTGTGGACTCGATGCACAAACGATTCAAAAGATTGAACCACGTCCACGTTTTTTCAAACACATGTCTGTACCGCATTTTTTTGTGACCACAGTCTGGGAAGCCAGTTTTTGGCAGGGTCTTGATTTAAGAGTCTATCAAGAAGATAAACTTGTTGAAGGTCGTTATCTCGTAGCCGTTGCAACCAACATTCGGCATTATGCAGGTGGCATGTCTGTTTTGTCACCAAATGCTTTGCTTGATGATGGTGAAATGGATTTATGGTTATTAAGCGGCGAAACATTGGCAGATACATTCCGTCATTTTTTTGATTTGGTTGCAGGTCGGCATCTCACATCAGACCAAGCGCGTTGCATTCCATTTCAAAATGTGCGTATTGAGTCCGATGCAAATTTTTCTATTCAAGTAGATGGCGACCCTGTGCTTGGTGGCAAAAGTGCTGAAATAAAAGTTCAGCATCGCGCGTTAAAAGTGCTCATGCCCGAAAACGCTTTATACTTGTTGAAAAATCCGAAAAGAAAATAAACAGAGTGCGTCGCGCTTGTTGAATTAAAAATAATCTTGAAGTATTAAGCGCGACGCACCCACTCGTTAAATAAACATGAATTTACACCCTTACTTAAATCGTTTTGTGATAATAGGCTCTTTGATATTGGCTGGGATTTTGATTTTGATAACATTGATTCTCATCGGCTGGACCTCTCCCCGCTTCTCTCCTGACGTGGGATTTGCTCCAGCAGACCTCACCATGATTCCTGCCCCGACTCATACGCCCGGCATTCCTCCAACTTTTACTCCTGACCCACTTGCCACTCCAACCTTTGACCCAAACACAATTGCTTTAAATGGTTATGTTCAAATCAGCGGAACTGGTAGTGACGGATTAAGAATCCGTTCTGCACCGGGTTTGAATAGTGAAACCGTTTTTCGTGGCGAAGAATCAGAGGTGTTCGTTGTCAAAGATGGTCCACAAACTGGTGATGGATATACATGGTGGTATCTCGTCGCCCCGTATGATGATACGCGGGCAGGCTGGGCGGCTGATGAATTTTTGGCTGTGGTTCCGCCTCCGTAAACGACCTCACCCCAAACCCCTCTCCTAAAAGAGAGAGGAACTTATAAGGAAAAAATAAATGAACGAAAAGCCGACTGGCATCACTGCCAATAAAAGCAAACGTGAATTTACGATTACATGGGATTTGGGGCATACCAGCATATATCCATTTGGATTATTACGCGCGGCTTGTCCATGCGCTTCATGCAGAGGCGGGCATGAAAACATGAAAGCCGAACCTGATGAAGATGTGTTTACAAAACAAATGGAAGATAACCCGACAACGAGAATCGCAAATGTTGTAGCAGTCGGTTCTTATGCGTTAACGATTGTTTGGGAAGATGGTCACGATTACGGAATTTATAACTGGCATTATTTGCGGGCGTTATGTCCGTGTGAGGAATGTAGAAAAAATAAAAAGTAGGGGCGAGGTAACCTCGCCCCTACGAAAAATTATGGAGTCGGTGTTGGTGTTCTAGTCGGCGTGGGGGTAGATGATGTTGGGGTTCGGGTAGCAGTTGTCGATGTGGAGGTTGAAGCGCCGCCTTGTGGTGTTGAAGTAGGTGGAACAAGCACTTTAAGTCGCGCTTCGGCTTCTGCACGCATTTCGGGGGTCATTACATTTCGATTTAGTTTTAGCAATTCATTCCACGATTTAATCGCATCACCAATATCTTCGCGCCCTTCTTGGCTTTTGGCTCGCCAATACCATGCGAGGGCTTTTTCTTTATCGGTTGCGGCAAGTTTTTGTGCAATTTCAACTTGTAAGAAGGCACTGCCAAATTTTCCATCTAAATAATAAGCGCGGACAAAACCTAAGCGTGCAATGAACGATTGGTCTTCTTCATCTACTGCGATGGTCATATCGTCAATGGCTTCTTCACCATTTCCCAATTCCACATGTGATAAGCCACGATAGATGTAATAGTCGCGTAAGCCTCTGGGGTTTAGGTCAAAGGCGCGGTCTAATACTCTTATGGCGTTTTCGTATTGACCAAGTTGGTAATAGACCAAACCAAGTTTTGCAAAACCGCTGGCATCTTCTACTTCATAGTTTGTGTATAACTGCAAGGCTTCTAATGCGCGTGGGTAATCTTCTTCTTGAATGTATAAGTCGCTGAGTAATTTATACGTTGATAGGTTCGTAATATCTAAAGCGTAGGCTTCTTCGGCATAAATGAGAGCCTGCTCTGTATCATCTTGTGCCAACGAAGCATTAGCAAGCGCAAGATACACTTCAGGCGAGCCAGGCATGTATTCTTGGGCTTTTTCTAAATCTTCAAGTGCGTCATCAATTCTATCGCGGCGGATGTAAAAACGAGCGCGTTCTAAATAGGCTTCGCCATAGAATGGGTCACGTTTGAGTGCATCGGCGAATAAATTTTCGGCGTTAAAGTTTGGGTTTGTTTGCAAGCGTGCGCGTGCTAAGCCTAAATAAGGTGCGCCAAAGTTCGGGTCAATTTTTAAGGCTTCGTTGTAATTGCGGATGGCATTGGCGGGTTCGCCTTTGAAACGGTAGGCTTCGCCGATGTAATAATAAATATCAGCAGAGTCAGGCTCTAGCGGGAGAATCAATTGCATGTTGAGGATAAAGGCATCCCAATCGCCTTTTTTGTATGCATCTTGTGCAATGCGATATTGGTCAAGAGAAACTGCTGAACGTGGCGTACTGACGTATAACGGAGTTGGCGTATAGGTTTGTGGAAGATATGCCCATAATGGAGTAGGTCCACCAAAGATACGGGTTGGAACTGCGGTTGCGCCAAATAATGTAGGTGTTGCCGTAAAAGTTGGTGATGGACCTGGTGTGTTGGTTTGGGTGGGTTGAATATTGCTTTGGCGTGGCAAAATGAAACCGAAAACGACATATGCGCATAATGCAATCCCCAATAATGTAACGCCCGCCAAACGCAAGGCTGGATTTTTAAGCGGACTTATTTTTTGTTTTGGTTTTTCGTTGGCAAGCAATAATTTTTCTTCCCATGTGCGCGGGCGATTCATGGGGAATGGCTGAATGGTGTCGTCTGGTGCTAATGCCCCCAGCAAAATTAAACCTCGTTTTGCTGTAGCATTTTCCGGGTCAAGTTTAAGAGCCGTTTGTAAACAGTAGATTCTTTCCTTTTGTGAATCGACTGCCGCGCTGAGCCAAATCCAATAGATACTATTGTTTTGGTCAGACTTTAATAAAAGCGTAAGAAGTTCTTTGGCACGGGGCTTATCACCACGGCGTAAAGCATCTATAGCATCTTGAAAAATGGTGTCGCTGTTTTGCTCTTTGAGTTCACCAGTCATGGGGTAATTTTATCGCGGGTTGTGTGTTTTGGAGGTTTGAGTTCTTGAAGTTATCAATTACAGATTCGACAATTTCCAATATTCGCGGTTGTGATAAATGAGCGGGTCGCCACTCCCTGTTCCGCGTGCCGCCACTACTTCGGCAATAAATAGGGTATTCATGCCCGCGTTAAACGTTTCTTTGACGTGGCAATCTAACCAAGATAACCCGCCGACGATTAATGGCGCCCCCGTAACAAGGGTTTCTGTTTTTATCTCTGCAAACTTATCTTCCATTTCTTTTATTCGCCCAGCAAAAATGTTGGAAATATGAGTTTGTTCAATGGAAAGAATCGTCAAGCCAAATGCTTTTGATTTTGAAACAAGGTCATGTGTGCGCGTATTTTGTTGCAAAGAAATTGTAATAAGTGCAGGGTCTAAAGAAATTGAGGTAAACGAATTTACTGTCATACCATGTTTTTGGTCGTCGTACACGGCGGTTACTATTGTCACACCAGCCGACCAAGCCCGCATGGCGGCGCGTAAAGAGTCAGGGTCTAATGTCATCATCACAGGTTGATTCTCCATTTTCTTTTCATCATACTTTCCTGTAAAAAGCGCGTCAAGGAAAGTTAATATCAATTCCATACCTTAAAAATGTTTCATCTACGCATGGTACACTCGCCTATATGAAGAAAAATTATACAAAAATCCTAATCTCACTGGCTGGGTTATCTTTGCTGGCTGTTTTGATATACCAAATTCCTGCCGTAAATTCACGCTTGGCATGGCGGTTTGATGTGTTAAGAATTTATATAAAAAATACAATTAACCCTGTTGGTCCTGTGCCAACTGCATTACCCGTTACGCCACAAATCAATACATCTACACCTGTGCCAACAAATACAGCCATTGCGCAATCGCTTCCATCTGTTACACCAACCTCTACATTTGCCCCTTTACCTGCACAAGTTTTAATGTCCTCTCCGCCTTATGAAAAACAAACACCCAACAATTGTGGACCCGCAACACTCTCTATGGCAATGCACATGTATGGTTGGGAAGGTAATCAAACAGATATTTCAAATTTAATAAAACCTATCACAGGCGACCGCAACGTAAACCCCGAAGAGATGCGTTACTATGTCCGCACCCAAGCAGGCTGGTTAAATCTTGAATATCGCGTGGGTGGCACAATCGAATTGCTCAAACGTTTGCTGGCGGCAAATTATCCAGTGATGGTAGAAAGCGTCACATCCTTAAACCCTGCTGATGCGCTTGGTCCAGCCGATGATTTATGGGCGGCGCATTATTTGTTACTCACTGGTTATGATGATACAAAGCAAGAATTTACGATTCAAGATTCTTATCACGGACCCGACCTGACTATTTCTTATACACAACTTGAAAAAGATTGGAAACCGTTTAACAATTTATACATGGTGATTTATTTCCCGCAATATGAAGAAGAGATGAAAACCCTGCTCGCTTCACATTGGGACCCCAACCTGAATCGGCAATTGACCTTAGACTTAACCCAAGCCGCCGTTTCTGAACCATCTGCCGATGCTTTTGACTGGTTCAATTATGGCAATAACTTAACCTATTTTGCACGATACGAAGAAGCCGCGCTGGCTTTCGACAAAGCACGCGAAATTGGCTTACCCTTAAGAATGTTTCGTTACCAATTCACCCCATTCCTCGCTTATTTTCATTCTGGTAGAAATGATGATTTACTGGCACTAGCCAATTACGCTCGTGGCATAACGGAAATGTCTGAAGAAGCATGGTTATGGTATGGTTATGGCTTATATCGCAAAGGTGATAACGCAGGCGCACTCAAAGCCTGGCAAAAAGCAGACTCAATTAACCCGAACTTTTTTGAAGACCAAGCCCGCAAAGCCATGCAATTGGTGCAGTGATTCGTAATGCGTGAAGCGTAATATATTTATCCTGTAGAAATTAAGCGAGCTATATCTCGTAACATATTTTTATCTTATGAAAAAAATAAACCTAATTTTACTTCTCTCATTTGTTATTTTAGCCTGCCAAACTGAAACGCCGATACCAACCCCTGAATCGACATTTACAAATATTCCACAAGCAACGCAAACGCTAGAACCTGCCACTACTGAAATTCCACCATCGCCTACTTTGACTCCAACCGCTGAACCTGAAACAGTAAAAATTTCAACCA
The DNA here is from genome assembly GCA_016789365.1 of Anaerolineales bacterium. Lineage (GTDB taxonomy): Bacteria > Chloroflexota > Anaerolineae > Anaerolineales > Villigracilaceae > Villigracilis. Next base: position 10,867 of record JAEURH010000063.1, on the reverse strand, counting down.
AAGACGGCATGACTCAAATTTATATTCCAGAAGGCACATTTACAATGGGCGGCTTAGATGTGTACCGCGAAAATGATGAACTGCCAGCACATGAAGTTAAATTAAATGCTTTTTGGATTGACCAAGTGGAAGTAACCAATGGCATGTATAACTTGTGTGTGCAAGCAGGTGATTGCACACCGCCTGCACAAATTCGCTCAAACCGCCGTGAAGAATATTTTGGAAATATCGAATTTCAAGATTATCCTGTTGTTAACGTCACTTGGTATGATGCAAATGCGTATTGTCAATGGGCGGGGAGAAGGTTGCCCACAGAAGCAGAATGGGAATATGCCGCACGCGGAAGCGATAAAAGAAATTACCCCTGGGGCGATGAACCTCCGAATGAATATACTGCCAACTTCTTAAATTTAGTAAGCGATACTTCACGAGTTGGCTCATATCAAGAAGGAGCAAGTCCATTTGGCGTGTTAGATATGGCTGGCAATGTATGGGAATGGGTAGCAGATAGATACAGGCTAGATTATTATGCAAAATCACCTTTAGAAAATCCCACAGGTCCATCAATAGATGAAGTGTTCAATAATATGTTTGTGATTCGCGGTGGCTCATTTCAAGATGAAGGACTTGATTTGCGGGTTTCCAACCGAAATTATATTGAAGGTCCAAACCCAAGAGTGCAACCTGATGATGCCGCCTATTATGGAAAGTATTCTGTCAAAATTGGTTTCAGGTGTGTAGTGAGTGAATAATTTAAATCTTATTCTACAAAACTATATCCGCCAGGCCAAGTTTGGATTAATTCCGTTTCATGTAGTTCTTCTTCAATTTTCTTCCGTAAGCGATAGACAACATTTTTTAACAACACCACATCGCCCTCTGCACCCCACACCCTTTGTATAATTTCATCGTTCGGAAACACATGACCAGGGCGACTCATCACAAGTTGTAAAAATTGAAATTCAAGGTTTGTTAATTTAATTTCTTTTTTATTCTTGCCAGTAGCAGAACGATGAGAGGCATCCAATTTTAATTTTGTGCGACGTGGTTTCGTATTTTCAGTGTGCGTGCGGTTTGACCATGCTAAAATTTTTGCCAAAAAAATAGCGGGGCTAATTGGTTTCACCACACATTCATCTACCCCATTTTGATAAGCTTCTAAAATTTCATCTTCATTATTACTTGGCAGAAAAAATAAAATCGGGCTAGCACTTAATGAGCGAAAGGCACGCGCAATTTCAATCCGTTTTTGATGCGGCGCATTCAAATCAATCACAATTAAATCAGGTGATTCTTTTTTAGCATTATCAATGGCTTTATCAATAGAGGTTTCTACAATCGCAATTAAACCTTTATCCCGAACAATATATCCCCAAATGGGTGCAGTGGCATTTTGGTCGCAGACGATGAAGACACGCGGAGAACTTTGATTGTCCATTGACATCTCCTTATACTAACAAAGTTGTAAGCGATTATATGCCGAAAAGTCGTAAAAAGTCGTAATTTCTAACCAATTTGTGACTTTTGGGGGATTAGGAAAAAAGTACCCCATCCGTATACTCAGGCTATATCAACAAAGGAGAACCAATGAAAAAACTGATACCCTTACTTGCAATTGTGGCAATCATTGCCTCAGCCTGCGGTGCCGGAGGTGGTCAACCAACTGCCATTCCCGTTGCAACTGCCTTCCCCACCAACACCCCACCTGCCATCAATGCCCCTGCTCAACAAAGCAGTGGACAAGCAGGTGAAGAACGTGTTTCATCGGTAGATGGGATGCCCGCCCTTTATGTTCCAGATGGTACATTCCGCATGGGCGGTATGGACCCTGATGCTCAAAATGACGAAATGCCAGCCCACAGCGTCACCCTCAAAGGTTTTTGGATGGACAAATTTGAAGTAACCAACGCCATGTATTTTGCCTGTGTGCAAGCCGGAGCATGTGAACCACCAATCCGCTTCAAATCTCAAACCCGCGACTCATATTTCAACAACCCAGAATTTAATGATTTCCCAGTTGTATATGTCACATGGCTAGAAGCAGATGCCTATTGTAAATGGGCAGGTCGCCGCTTACCTACCGAAGCCGAATGGGAACGCGCCGCTCGCGGTGATGATTTCCGAATCTATCCTTGGGGTGATGAACGCCCAGATTCTTCACGCGGCAACTTCAATTACTTCGTTGGCGATACTACCCGCGTTGGCAGTTACCCAGCAGGTGCCAGTCCATTTGGTATCTTAGATATGGCAGGTAACGTAACCGAATGGGTTTCAGATTATTACGATGCCAACTATTACAACCAAGGCGTTACCATGAACCCAACTGGACCAGGCGCACGTAGTAACTACTTTAATCGTGTAGTGCGCGGTGGCACCTTCCAAGATGCTTTCAAAGAAGTTCGCGTTGCCAACCGTGCGGCAGTGCGTGGTTCAAACCCCAATGCCTCTGACCCACTCTCTGAAGATTATTTAGGTGAAGTTTCACCAAAAATTGGCTTCCGTTGCGCTTCAGACTAAACGGATAATTGTTACTACACCGTCAGGCATTTTCTTGTCTGACGGTTTTTTTTTGTTAAGAAAAAATTTGAAGTTCAGAAACAACTATAAAGTCAAAAAAGAAGCGGGTTTTTATCTTTACGTACAAGTATCGCTATGGTAAACTCGCGTCACAAATTCATAGTCCCGATAAAGACACTCTTATCCAGAGAGGCGGAGGGAACGGCCCTGCGATGCCTCGACAACCGATTAGTTATTAGCACTTAGCGATTAGCAGTTTGCTAAAAGTCAATCGCTAAAAGCCAAATGCTAAAACGGTGCCAATTCCGACAGGATATGCTGGAAGATGAGAGGGTAAACAATAATTAATGATTGCCCTTTCTGCACGTCTGAATGGGCAATTTTATTTTCTTGAAGGAGAAACAAAATAATGAGCAGTACTTTTATGACTTCACCGAAATTGATGTTTACATCCGAATCAGTTTCAGAAGGACACCCCGATAAAATTTGTGACCAAGTTTCGGATGCCGTGTTAGATGCATGTTTAGAACAAGACCCGCGCTCGCGTGTGGCTTGTGAAACCGCTGTCAAAACTGGGTATGTGATGTTATTGGGTGAAATTACTACTAATGCACAATTCAATTATGATGAGTTGGTTCGCAAAGTGGTTTCCGAAATTGGTTATGACTCAAGTGAAAAAGGGTTTGATGGCAATTCGTGCGGTGTGTTGGTTGCGATTGCAAAACAATCAGGCGATATTGCTATGGGTGTGGATAAAGCCCTTGAAGCCAAATCTGGTGAAATGACCGAAGCCGAAATTGAAGCAGTCGGCGCTGGTGACCAAGGTATGATGTTCGGTTATGCCTGTAACGAAACAGATACACTCATGCCATTGCCAATTTATTTGGCACATAAATTAACTCGCAAGCAAAGTGAACTTCGCAAAAGCGGTGCCATTAAGTGGTTACGCCCTGATGCGAAAAGTCAAGTGACGATTGAATATTCACAAGGTAAACCTGTGCGCGTGGATACGGTGTTAATTTCTACGCAACATGCAGATGAAGTTTCACAAAATGAAATTACAGAAGTGATTACCGAAGAATTAATCATGAAGACTTTGCCAAAAAATTTAGTTGATAAAAACTTAAAAGTTTATGTCAACCCAACAGGTCGCTTCGTGGTTGGTGGTCCAATGGGTGATGCTGGTGTAACTGGACGCAAAATCATCGTGGATACTTATGGTGGTATGGGTCGTCATGGTGGCGGTGCGTTTTCTGGTAAAGACCCCACAAAAGTTGACCGTTCTGCCGCGTATGCCGCACGCTATGTTGCCAAGAATGTTGTTGCCGCTGGTTTAGCAGACCGCGTGGAAGTGCAAGTGGCTTATGCGATTGGTGTGGCTCGCCCACTTTCTATCAATGTAGAAACATTCGGGACCGCTAAAATTGCTGATGAAAAAATCGCTTCTCTTATTGATGAGCATTTTGATTTACGACCCGGTGCCATCATCCGTGATTTAGGTTTGCGAAAACCAATTTATCGTCAAACAGCCGCTTACGGACATTTCGGGCGCGATGACATTCAACTCCCTTGGGAAAATACAGATAAAGCCGCCGCTTTGAAAAAAGCCGCTGGTGTGTAAGTTATTAATTCTCCGCCTTCTCCAATATGGAGAAGGCGGAATGTTTTTAATAGCTATACATTGCCACTTGCTTTTCTTTCAAGATATGCATCAATAGCGTTTTTGTATGGGTAAAAACTTAACACAAAAAATAATACGCCTAATACATTGAAAACGATGAGCAAGATAAGCCCCGTGATTGCCATGCGATATTGTATTTCACGAGTTGGGGAATTTAAATCAACATAGCCTGTGCAAACCCAAGTGGAAGTAAAACTTTCAGGTCTGGCGAGGATGAGAACCTCGCCATCATGTTTGCGGATAAAACTTTGTTTGAATTTTAGAAATAAAAATTCTTTTTCTTCTACAGTATCTTGCCTTAAAGAAGAAAGATATTTCCAAGATTTAGTATCTAATTCTCTGCTCCAAACTTTTATGCCGCGTTTTATTTTGCCTTCGTATCTATCAAACAAAGACATATCAATGAGAAACCAAACTCCAAATAAAACAAAGGCGGAGATGGTTAATGCAAGTGTAATCAAGTGATAAATTCCATCTACATTTAATAATTATTTTTATTTCTCACCAGCCAGCAGAGCAATCACTTCATCTGACTTCATCACATCGCCATAAGCGCGGAGTGCCGCCATAAAAGATTTGTGGACATGGTCAGCAGGAATCGTAGTATCACCAAATTTCAAATCTTTTGTAGCACATGCATCTTCCGCAACAATGACTTTGAATCCCAAATCACTTGCGGCGCGAGCAGTGCCATCCACACACATGTGACTCATCATGCCCGTAATGACAACGCGTTCGGTTCCCCATTCTTTCAAAACATCAAGCAAATTCGTATTAAGAAATGAATTGACTTCATTCTTATAAACAATCGGCTCGCCTTCAAAATGAGCAACTGAATCATGAATATCTGAACCTTCACTACCTTTGGCAAAAAAAGGAGCATTCGGGTCTTCTTCAATGTGCTGAATGTGAACGTGATGTCCGTTATGCTCACGGAAGCATTGCAAAATCATGTAGGCGTTTTTCGCCGCTTCAAGCGGATTCACCAACGGATTTTTACCGCCCGGAAAGTAATCTTTTTGAATGTCAATAATCAATAAGGCTGTTTTCATGTGGATTTTCCTTTGTGTCTACATTATAATCTGGCTAGCAAAAACCTAGAAAGTTATACAAAGAGTAACGCAACCCAAACCAATCTCAACCAAAGGCAGAGGACATTTAACCGTGAGAGTTATTCATGAAAGCGCGTATTGGTTTGTTAATTTCTTCATGCCTTTTCTATACTTAAAAAATATTGGGCAAGAAACAGTCATTCACTCAGTTAATGATTCTGTAAAAATGAAGTTACGCGTGGGGTCATTTGATAAATGGGCAATGTATCAAGTTTGGAAGTTTGGGGATTATAAAAGCAAAAGTTTTGCAATCCAACCCACAAATACCATTATTGATATTGGTGGGCATATTGGCTCTTTTTCAATTTGGGCGGCAAAGCAAGCGCATCAAGGCAAAGTGTTTACATTTGAACCAAACACTGAAAACTTTTTATTGTTAAGAGAAAACAAAGAGTTAAATCAAATTGCAAATTTAGAAATTTTCAATCTAGCCGTCTCAGATAAAATTGGCGAAATCACTTTATTTAATTCTATGCAACAAAATATGGGACATTCCATTTACGAAAGCCATTTATTAAATCACACGATTGTAAAAACAATCCCGTTGGATGAAATTCTAAAAGCCAATCAAATCGAAAAAGTTGATTTATTGAAAGTAGATGCCGAAGGCGCAGAATATCCAATTTTGTTAAATGCTTCGTCAAACACTTTGCAAAAAATAGATAAAATCATTCTTGAATATCACGATTACTTAAATCACGGATACACCTATCAAGATATAAAAAATCATTTAGAAACTAACGGGTTTGTTGTTGAAAGAAAAACAAGCCTATACCGCCAAAGCGTACTTAAACTTGGGGTATTAATTGCAAGAAGAATCTCTTAGATAAAAACCCGCTTCTTTCTTGACTTCAACCTGCTGATTTAACCCTCAGCCTTTCATTCCAAACAAGCGACGGGTCACGTCTATACGTTTGACAATCCCTTCGTATAAAGCCATAATAATCACAAACGAAAGGCTTGCAAGCAAAATATATTTGGGGAAAACTGCCAAATCCCACTCGCGGATGAAGTAGCCGAGAATAACAATCACAGATTGATGCAAAATATAAAATGGCAATGCGGCTTCACTGGCATATTTCAAAAAGTTGTTATTGAAATTAAGATACGCACCTGCTAAACCAATGAAAGCCAGCATCCAACACCATGTATTGAATCCGCGGATGATAGAGAATTCGACACTGTATGTGGACAAGTCATGTGCGAGGACAAGATAAAAGCCGAAGGTTAAAGCAACCAAGGCGAAGGTCAAGGAGAAGAAGCGGAGTTTGATAATTGAGTCACGATAACGTGAATCTGTCATCAAAAAATAACTCAACAGAAAAATCATCAAGTAGGTTAATGGACTCCAACCGCCGAAGTCACGTCTTCCAACTGTTTCAGGTGAAAAATTGACGAGTGTTTCTATAATTGCAATTGGGATAAAAAATAAATAAACAGCAAAAGGCTTTATAAAAAAATCTGCTATATTTTTTGTATTTGTTTTATTGATAAAACGAAAGACAGGAAGCATGATAAGCGAAAATAAAAACAGCATCAGCAAATACCATAGATGCAAACCCATCCATGCGAAGTTGCCGCCGAAGGCATACCAACCTTTGAAATATTCTGGGATGAATTGAAAAAAGTTTCCAGCAAAATCGCCGTGTGTGACGCGCTCGATATACACTTGCGGAATAATGATAGTGAAGATTCCAAAAATTAATGGGATGAGCAAACGATTGACACGCTCTGATAAAAATTGTCTGTTTGTGCGTTTTTGAATGGCGTAATAAATTGCAAATGCTGATAGAACAAAAAATAACGGCATGATGAATTGATTAAAGATGTTAACGAAAACGGTTGCGCCGAAACTTAATTCAAGATTCTTGACGTGCCAATCTTCATCATTGAAAAAGCGGGCGACGTGAAAAAGAAAAACGCCAATCGTTCCATATACGCGAAGCCAGTCAATATCATAATAGCGAGTTGATGTGTTCATTTACTTCCTCCCAAAATCAGCGGGGTTTTCACCCCAAAGTTTTGTATCCCATTTCAAAATTTTATTTTCGGGTAATTGATTTTCAGCCAGCCAATTTTCGGCACTGCGAATCAATGCAAATAAAACTGCCGTTTTGGCTGAATGTTTTAATTTTGTTTTGCACTCACCTGTATAAACCCACGAAATTGCGTTTTCAGAATCGGAATAAATAGGAATGTTCATATTATGTTTGGCTTGCCAAGTTAATGCATGAACAATTGCTAAAAATTCCCCGATGTTATTTGTGCCTTCTGGATATGGTCCCGCTTTGAAAATTTCTTCGCCAGTGAATGTATTCACGCCTCGATATTCGAGTTTGCCTGTTTTGCCATTGTAGGCAGAATCCACACAGATAGAGGGTAGTTTGGGTTTGTGACTTGCGTTCTTCCATCTTCCAACAGATGATGGTTTGCCTTTGTAATCATCATACTTTGCTAAATATGCCGCTTCGGCTTCGGATTCTTTTTCAAAGGCTTTATATTGCGCGCCAACAAATCCCTTCACTTGTTTTTCACATTCCGCCCAAGAGGTGAAGATGCCAGTCTTGCGTCCCTTCCAAACAACGTAATATTTTTGTTTTGGCATGTATCAATTTTACATCAAAGATTTCATTATTGCTCTAACCGAAACTTTCATCTAACCACAGAGAACACAAAGAACACTGAGAAAATCATTTAAGAATCTCTGTGAACTCTGTGCGCTCTGTGGTGAATCTTTTGATTGAATATTCTCCTTGACAAATATTTTTATTGACGTAAAATACGCCAATTCTTATGAAAAAATATTTGTATTGTTTGTGTCTATGGCGGGGTTCGTAACCACTGCCTAAGACATATCCGCCCAGATAAGCAGTCAACGACTTAGGATAGTGGAACGGCTCCCGCGTGAAAATTGTATCCGCAGGATTGTTCGCTGTCCTTTTGTTTTATGTTGACTGCTTTTTATT
>JAEURH010000063.1:0-2494 GCA_016789365.1 Anaerolineales bacterium | reverse complement strand
CGGATGCAACTTTCAAAAGTGCTGATGAATTGCGTGCTTTGTATGAAGGTAAAAACATCAAGCCCAATGGTGAAGTGATTGCATATTGCCGCATTGGTGAACGTTCATCACTGACTTGGTTTGTGTTAAAGTATTTACTTGGTTATGAAAAGGTCAAGAACTATGATGGTTCATGGACTGAGTGGGGTAACTTGGTTGATGCGCCGATTGAAAAATAATTAATTCGTAGGGACACGGCGACGCCGTGTCCCTACATAAAAATTATGACCCTTCCTATTAAATTACAAGAAATTGTTGACGACATCGCCAGCATGTCTCGCGAAGAAAAATTAGAGACGTTAATTGCGTACGCTGAATCATTTCCTGATTTGCCAGAACGCTTCAAAGCCGAACGCGAAAAGATGGAGCCTGTACCCGAATGTATGACTCCCGTCTTTTTGATTGCTGAAAAAGATTCAAATGACAAAATAACTTTTTATTTTGAGATTCCAAAAGAATCCCCCACTGTGCGCGGACTCGCCTCGATTCTGCTTAACGGGTTGAATGGTTGCACATTGGAAGAAATACTCTCCGTCCCAGCCGATTTTTATTTGACGATGAATTTACACGAAGCCATATCCCAACAACGGATTAATGGCTTTGTTGGTGTGTTATCTCACATGAAGCAAGCGGCAGTAAAAGCGTAATTATTAAACGTCCCGCAGGTTGGTTTATATAAGTTTGTTAATTTACTTAAACCTGCGGGACGATTAACTTTCCTATTTTCCTTCTATCCAGCCTTGTTCTTCCACAGCCATAAAAATATCGGTTGCAGAAATCATACCGATTAACGTGCCATTTTCATCCGCAATAGGCAGGTGATGAAATTTATGCTTTTGCATTAATTGTGAACATTCCATCAACGTCCATTCGGCGCGGCCCGTAATAATAGAACCAGACATAATTTCACGCACGGTGGTTTCAGCAGGGTTACGTCCTTCTGCCGCAATTTTGTCGCGAATATCCGTAGTGGTGATAATGCCATACGCAGGATTGCTCTCACTCACATCCACCACAAGGCTGTTAATTTTGCGGCGACGCATTAACGTCATAGCATGAGATACGCTTGTATCCGCATCTACCACAACAACGGGGGAAGACATCCAATCACGAACAAGGTTTGGCATGAGTTTCTCCTTTCATTTCAAAACAATTTTCACGCTATCCAAAGCCAAAATACTACCATCAGCGGCAGATTGGTCTTGGATTTCTATATAATAAATTCCAGCAGGAACACTATCTAAAACCATCGTTGTATCAAATGTGCCGGGCGCGCCAAAATCTGGCGCAGTGACATTAATTGGTCCAGCCATGTATTGATTTCCATCTTCATCATACACAAAATAAGATAAATTATTTTCAAACGGTGCAATGCTCACAGAACCTGCTAGTTGAAAAGAACGCGTTGCTTGTTCAGTATTCTCTACTGGAGATGAAATAATAATCTCACGTTTGATTCCATTTGGCGCGACAGTAGTGTAATTGACCAAACGCAATTGATTTTTCACCAAAGCATAGGTTTGTGTAGTTGGTAAAGTTGGGCAACAACCACCATCATCAAAGTCATGCACGATTACATCTAAAAATATTTCGCCATTGATTAATGACATGCTATTCGGCATGGGGCGGTCATCAATTAGTAAAGAATCTAAAAATACAGGTTCGCCTGCAACATTGGCATACACTGCTAATACACCAAAGTTACCTGAGCCGCCATAATTTTCTAAAAACATCACTGCGGCATCGCCTGCGCCATCACCAGTTAAATCGCCCAATGCAAAAAATTGAGTCACAGCAATGTAAGCATAATTTTCTGAAAGCGTATCTTCTCCACTTTGATACACACCATCGGTCATTTGCACCACTAGACCATCTTCACGTACAAGTGCAGGGTATTGAACATTGTTAATTTGCTCAATGGTCAATGCCGATGGAATGGCTGTCGGGATAACTAAGGTCGGTTGTTCAGGAACAACTGTCGGCACGGATGAAGCGGTTGGCAATCCACAAGCAAGTGTTGCGAGAGTCAATATCAAAAATAATTTTATGGAATTAATACGTTCCATGTTTGTCCTCCATCTTCTGTTCTATATAAAGCTCTGCGATTGGTTGTGCTGGTGGTAATGAGCCAACCATTTTTGGAATTAACAAAACTGATGTCTGATACAGTATTGCCAAACGATGTTTCAGAATTGATGATGTTGAAAGTAACGCCCGCATCTTCTGTGATGTAAAACTGGTCGCTGGAATAAAAAACAATTTCATTGGCTGACGGTATTTCAAGCAAGCCTGCTTCGGGGATGTTTTGAGAAAATGCCTGCCATGTTACGCCGCCATCATTGGTTGAGAAAATAAGCGTGCGTTGGTTATTAGATGTTACGCGCAAAACCAAAATGCCTTGTGTTGCTGAAACAAAATTAATCTTTTCAACTGTAATTTGACTATTTTGTGAACC
>JAEURH010000062.1 GCA_016789365.1 Anaerolineales bacterium | reverse complement strand
AATAGAAACAAAATGATATTGTATAAAAGCGATTTGCTTTCATCAAAATCCGCATTTTCGTTAATCAAGCCAAGCTCAAGCCCTAATGCAAATGTAAAGAAGAGTGCAATGGGTAAAGTCCACAATGCGGTTTGTGCTTGCGATAAATTGAAGTCTCGCTTGAAGATTCGATACGGTAATGGAATCAATACCAACGGAATCAAAAATGTCCAAAACGCGAAAACCGAATAAATGGATGTAATCACGCCGAACAATACTGCTAACCAAACTGTGAGTGGTGCTTTGAAACCAGATTGTGGTGCGGATTTTTTTATCGGTGTCGGCGACTCAATTAACTTCAACAATTTTTTTAATGCGGATGAAAAACCGCCTCGAAAATCTACCCATTCAATTTGTTCGAGTTCCTTCGGCAGAGTCACCGCCTGAAAAATCAACAAGATGATGCGCTTTTTCTTTTCAAGAAAATGTCGCCACTCAATCTCCACACTGCGCGACGAAATTGATTCAGGCGAAACAACAAGCAAAAGCAAATCTGATTCTTCGAGACCTTTATCAATTTGACCATTCCATGGTCGCCCCGGCACCAGACTTAAATAATCAAGCCAAATGTGAGTAAATCCACGCTTTGCCAATTTGCTGGCAAGGTCATCTACAAACCCGATGCACTGACGCGAGTAACTGATGAAGATGTTTGGTTTCATTTATTAGATGGCTGAATTATAAGTAATAAAAGTCAAAACAAAAAGCCAACTTGATAAAAGTTGGCTTTTTGTTATTTATAAACTTACTTCTTAAACTCCGCTACCAATTCTTGCAAAACTTTCTTCGCATCACCGAATAGCATCTTCGTATTTGGCGCATAAAACAGCGGATTTTCAATGCCTGCAAAACCTGTCGCCATTGAACGCTTCATCACGATGACCGTTCTGGCTTTATCCACATCAATAATCGGCATACCATAAATCGGGCTAGATTTATCTGTGCGAGCGGCGGGATTCACCACGTCATTCGCACCGATGATGATACACACATCAACAGAATCCATCGTTGGGTTAATCGTTTCCATTTCAAGCAATTGGTCGTAAGAGATGTTGGCTTCTGCTAGCAACACATTCATGTGACCTGGCATACGCCCTGCTACTGGATGAATCGCAAACTCAACAGCAATTCCGTGTTTATCAAGTTCATCACTTAACTCGCGGACTGTATGTTGTGCTTGGGCAACTGCCATCCCATAACCGGGGACAATCACGACTCTATCTGCTTGTTCTAAAATAAATTTTGTGTCTTCAATACCAACGCGCGTGATAGGTCTTTCTTCTGCTAAATTACCCGCATCCACTTGGCTTGAACCAACTGCGCCAAACAAAACATTTGCGAATGAACGATTCATGGCTTGGCTCATAATAATAGAAAGGATAAAGCCCGAAGCGCCATCTAATGAGCCTGCAATAATCAACACTTTGTTATCAATCGCAAAGCCTGTTGCGGCAATTGCCAGCCCAGCGTATGAGTTCATTAACGAAATGACGACCGGCATATCTGCTCCACCGATTGGCAGGACGAGAAAGACACCAATCAAAAGAGATAAGCCAATCATTGTATAAAAGATGACTGGGTTGTATGGAAAGAATATCAAGTAAACAAACATACCAAAGGCAGTAAAGAAGAGCGTGATGTTAACAAAGTTTTGACCTTTATAGGTAATCGGCGCACTTTTGACAAGCTCACTTAACTTTCCAAAAGCCATCAAACTTCCGGTTACTGTCAAAGCACCGAATAACACTTCAAAACCAATCGCACTCATTAAGAAATTACTCAATTCGCCATGGCCACCCTTTTCGATATATTCGTTCACGCCGACTAATACAGCCGCCAACGCACCAAACGCATGAGACAATGCAATGCGTTGTGGCATAGCCGTCATGGGCATAAAGATTGCCATTGCCGCACCAATTGCGGAACCAATCGCTACACCGGTAATAATCCACGTCCATGTGACAATATGCCCGCTGACCAATGTACCGACAATCGCCATTAACATGCCAATTTCAGCAAAGTGCATCCCTCGCCGTGCAGTTTCTGGATGTGATAACCCCTTCAAACCCAGAATAAATAAAACAGAAGCAATTAAGTAAACAACTTCGGTCAAATAATTCATAATTATTTCTTCTCTTTTTTCTTGAACATTTTCAACATACGTTCAGTAATCATAAATCCGCCGACTACGTTAATCGTTGCCGCAGTGACTGCAATAAAACCAAGAATCTGTGCGGTTTCATTATCACTACCGGCGGCAACCAAAGAACCTACTAGTGAGATACCAGATATGGCGTTAGTAGCAGACATCAGCGGGGTATGAAGCGTTGGCGTCACTTTGCGAATCACTTCAAAGCCCACAAATCCCGCAAGAATGAGAATATAAATTAATTCAATTTGCATGGTGTCTCCTTTATTTCTTTCCAGCAAAAGTTGGATGAACAATTTTTCCCGCATGTGTAATCAAACAACTTTGGATAATGTCATCATCTAATTTCAATTCAAACTTTTTGGTTTCTTTATTCCAAAATTCATCTAATAAATTAAATAGATTATTGGAATACATCAGGCTAGCATTTAATGCGACCTTTGCCGGCATATTTTTGATGCCGATAATTTTCACACCGCCTCTTTCGACCGTTTTGCCTGCTACTGCTCCTTCGACATTGCCTCCACTTTCGACAGCCAAATCCACAAGTACAGAACCAGGCTTCATAGCGGCAACCATGTCTTTGGTCAAAATGAGAGGCGCTTTTCTTCCAAACAATTGCGCAGTGGTAATGACCACATCCGCTTGTGCGCAATATTCTTTCATTACCTGACGTTGTTTTTTTAATTGATCATCCGTAAGTGCTTTTGCATACCCTTGTGCTGTTTGACCTGTTTCCCCCAAATCAATTTCTACAAATTTTGCCCCAAGTGATAACACATCATTCTTTGCAACTGGACGAGTATCAAACGCATCCACTTTCGCGCCGAGTCGTTTGGCTGTTGCAATGGCTTGCAAACCTGCCACGCCTGCGCCAATCACAAAAACTTTACACGGCTGAATCGTTCCCGCTGGAGTCATCATCATTGGGAATATTTTTTGAATATTATCTGCCGCAGTAATCACAGCCGCATAACCTGCTAAACTGGCTTGTGAACTTAATGCATCCATCTTCTGTGCACGCGTAGAACGTGGAATCATTTCCATTGAAATCGCAGAGATGTTTTTCTTTGCCATGTCGTCAATCAATTTCTTTTCATTGAAAGGGTCAAGAAAACTGACGTGAATGGCATTCTTCTTTAATAAACTTAAATCTTTTGTTTCAGGCTTTCGGATTCTTAAAACTATATCCCCGCTTGCAAAAAGCTTCTTGCGATTCTTTTCTATGGTTGCGCCTGCTTTTTTGTAGTCTTCATCTTTAATGTCTAGCGTATCGCCCAAGCCAGACTCGATAAATACTTTTGCGCCTTTCTTAACTAATTTCTCCACCACGCTGGGCAACATTGGCACGCGCAGTTCAACAGCGGAATTCTCTTTGGGAATAACGATATTCATAAATTTTCCTGTCATTTGGATTTTGCAAGCAGTCGTCTAGCCCTGCTGAATTTTGTGACACAGTCGGGTATTTTATCAGAAATGGAATTTTTTGGCCTTGACTCTCACCTTGCACGTGCAAGCATCATTCAGTCGTTTCCATGCTTAACAAAACCCATGCGCCACCTTCCTGAACGGCATAAACGCGATATAAGCGTTTGTTTTGGATTGTGTTCATTAATGATTCTGAAATTAGGAATTTAATACTATCCATTTGCAAGACGTAAGTAATTTTTGCAGATTGATGCCCGCGACGATTGATTCCGCCTTGAGATGAATACGCCTCTGCACGCGCCTCAATGGTTTGGATATTGCCAATTGGTTGCTCTTTCAGCGAGTTTCCCATTGCCTGATACATATCCACTGTGGATTGGTATTGGCGCGGAATAACGAAAATTACCAAAACAGCAACAATGATTCCGATAACACATAAGGCAGGGAAAAACAATGCACCGAGGGTATCTTGTAAAATGTCAAATACGCCAACAAGATATAAAACAAATGCAAAAAATAAAGCGAAGCCGCCGAATATTAATGAAATCAGCCAGCCTTTATTATTATATTTTTGCGAACTTTCTTTTATATAATTTCGTTCGTCTTCAAAGCGTTTGAGTTGAGCAGGCGAAAACTCGCCTTTGCGGTTGGCTTCTAAATCGGCGGTGGAAAATTTTCCGTTTTGTTGCAGCGCGTAATTATGTTCGTAAGTTGAGTCCATGTTTATCTCCTTATAAAGTCATCAACACGATGGCAATTAATGCGGCGATGACTCCAATCCATTGGTTGCGGGTGAGTCTTTCTTTGAGAAAAATCCATGCTAGCATAACAGTAGAACCTGGGTAGAGTGAACTTAACACAGAGGCAACATCTAACCTGCCTGCTTGGGCGGCGAGGATGAAAAAACCATTCCCCGCTAAGTCTAGCACGCCGTTAAGGAAGACGATTGGTAAGACAGACATCTTTTCAATGCGAAATGATGTTTTTGCGGCGAGCATATAAATCAATAATGATGAAACGCTGGCAATGCGGGAAACAACCATTGTCCACAAGATTGTGCCGTCGCTGGTGGCTTGGTGCATAAGCACAAAGTAGAAGCCAAACCCGATGCCGGCGAGCAGAGGCAGTTTCAAGTCGGCAAGATGCGAGAGAATATCTTTAATTCCAGCACCGCTGTTAGAAATCATCCACACAGCGAGCAAGGCAAATACAAATCCTGTTAATACAAAATAATCGGGTAAGCCTTGTGTGATGATGCCGATGATGACGGGGATGAGCGCGGCTAACAATGCAGAGACGGGACCTGCAATGCTCATCATGCCTTTGGACATGGCGGCGTAAAGAAAGATTAAACCCGTTGTGCCAAATAAACCTGCGGTGAAGGCGAATAAAATTTTTCGTAAAGATGGAAGTGCTTCGTTACCGTTGAGTGCTATAAGACTAATGGCAAGTAAGCCAACGATAGAGGCATAAAATACAGCGCGGACTGCGCCAATGCTTCGTGCGGCGAGCCCGCCTGTAAAATCGCCTGCGCCCCAAGTGAAGGCGGATAAAAGACCGTAGATGATGGATAGCAAAATTTATTCTCCTTATTAGGTTATTTTGGTAATAGACCGCCGACGGCTGACGGCGGTCTATTGTCTGCGGTCTGCGGTCGGTTTTGCTCTTGCCAAAACTTTCTGCGCGTGTTTCAACAATGGCATATCAATCATTTTGCCATCCAATGAATACGCGCCTTTGCCTTCTTTTTGACTTGCTTCAAATGTTTCGACAATTCTCTTGGCGTATGCAATTTCTTCTTCAGACGGTGTGAATGCTTTTTGCACAATGGATACTTGAATCGGATGAATGATTTGTTTGCCACTAAAGCCCAATCTCGCGCCAAATTCTGATTCGCGTTTTAAGTTCTCTTCATCTTTATAATCAATGGTGACAATGTCAATGGCTTGCAAATCATTGGCGGCACAAGCGACAATCACCGCTTGGCGGGCATATAACAATTCAATTGCTTCTTTTGTGCGTTTCGCTCCAATTGATGCGGCAAAATCTTCGCCACCGAAAATCATCGCATCCAAACGTGGGTGTGATGCAATTTCTTTGAGATTCAAAATCCCTTTGGCAGTTTCAATGCCAATCAAAATGCGAATGGAATTAACTTTCCAACCATTTTTTAATTCTGCCGACTCAATAATTTTGCTCGCCCATTCAATTTGCTCAACAGATTCAACTTTTGGAATCACAATGCCATCTGGTTGATAAGGCAAGACTGCTTCAATATCGTCTTTCTCCCAACCTGAACCAACAGAATTAATCCGTGCCAATTTTTCACTTGAACCAAAATCTAATTCTTGTAAAGCCTTTGCAATTGTTTCTCTTGCTTCCGCTTTCTTATTAACTGCTGTGCCATCTTCCATATCCATACATATAGAATCAACTCCAAGTGTGATGGATTTGGTAATCATTTTCCAGTTATCGCCTGGCATGTATAAAATTGCTCTTCGTGAACGCATTTTTCCTCGTTAATCTTATTAGTCTAAAAGGTCTTACAAGTCTAAATAGTCAAGACCGACCAATTAGACCTTTTAGACCTATTCGACTTATCAGACTATTTAGATTTTTTCAAAAACATCGCCGTTCTTTCAAACTCAACCACAACTGTTCCTTTTTGATTTTTACCAACACATTTAATTTTTACAATCCCCGCATTAGGTCTTGATTTTGATTCTCGTTTTTCAAGTATTTCGCTTTCAGCATAAATCGTGTCACCATGAAACACAGGTTGCGGATGCACAATTTTATCGTATCCCAAATTTGCAATAATCGTGCCATCTGTTAAATCAGAAACGGATAATCCAACCACAAGACCAAATGTAAAAATGCCATTTACAAGCCGAGTCCTAAATTCGGTTTTGGATGCAAAATCCTCGTTAATATGAAGCGGTTGTGAATTCATCGTCAATGCTGAAAATAAAATATTATCCATTTCAGTAATCGTTCTGCCACCATGCTGAAACTTCATGCCCACTTCCAACTCATCAAAAAATTTTCCAGCCATCAATCCTCCATCTCAATCAAAATTTGTTCGCGCTCCACCGTATCGCCTTGCGACACAAAAACCGATTTCACTTTTCCATCCATCAAGGCTTGGATTTTAATTTCCATCTTCATCGCTTCCATCGTCAACAACGTTTGACCTTTCTTAACAACATCCCCTTCACTGACAGTAACGCTTCTGACTTGTCCCGGCATGGGTGCTGTTAAACCCCCAGCATGGTCATGGCGGACACCTTGTTTCGCACCCGATGTTTTCGTGAGCAAAATTGTTTCGCCATTAATCGTCACCCATCTTTTTGCACCATCGGATGAAACATGAGCAATGACTCGTTTGTTATCAATCAATACATCCATTTTTCCGTTTTGCAAATCAACACGAATTATTTTTATGAAAAGATTTTTATTTTCAAGTGTAGCAACATAGCCATCATTGGCTGGATTAATTTCAATGGTTTGTGTGTTGAATGTTGTTTTCATTTTATTAAAATCCCAAAGCAATAATGACCGCTACCAGCCACATAGAAATTACTGTAATAATAAATTCAAATTGATGTTTGATTAACCCAGCCAATACGCTCACCCAAGAGTGATAAGCCAAATATGGCGAAAGAAAAGGCGATGCCGCCATTGCAAAATCTTGGCGCAAATCACGCAAAGATAATGCAGTTAAAACAATGCCAATGGGAATAGCCCAGGGCCACAGGCTTGCATTCCAAAATGAATCGTACAAATCTGCTTGCCTGCCAGAGAGCCAATTGCCGAAGAGTAGAAAAGATATTCCTAGTGCAGCAACAACTGGAAGAAAGGTCGAAGCGATTTTTTTTATCCCGCCTTGTTTATATGTTTGTAGCAACCAAAACGGAATCATCACAATGCCCATTTGGGGTTTTATCAAAATAAAAAATAAGCCAATTTGAGCGGGGAGGACAAAACCGATTAATACGAAGATGTCCACATTCAACATTCGCATTCCATAGACGACGGGCGGCGATAGTAAAAAGATAATCAATGTTAAGCGATTTGCGCCTAAGCGATAGGCTACCCAAGCATAAACGATGATGGAAGCAATGAAAAATAAAATTCCGCCTGTGGTTTCTGAAAATAAGGCAAAGGGCATGAGGAAAAAAATAGTCCAGGGCGCGTTGCGAAAGGTTGGGATGGTATATGGGCTTTCGCCATTTAACATAGCGCGTGCGGCGGGATAAAAGGTTTCTTTCCAATCAATGCCAACGGAATTCCAAATTTGTTTTATGCCAAAAAACATAATGATGAAAAGTAAGGAAAGTAGTGCGATGAGTACAATTTTATTTTTTGACATGCAATCAATTCCTAAAATTGTTTATCTTTTTCCATGGATTAAACGGGTCGGTCTCATTTTCAATTTTTGATTTTTGATTTACGAATATCAAATCAGCCAACGAAGCAGAGATTAAAGATTCAAGTTCAGGTTCGGCAGGTTTCCAATCGTTGAAATTTTTCTCTACCCATCTTGTGGATATTTTTGCTTTTGCAAAATCTTCATGCTTTAAAACTGCTTGCATGTAATCAATATTGGTGACAACGCCATGCACAATAAAATCTTTCAAAGCGTTTTGCATTTTTTGAATTGCAGATTCGCGATTCTCGGCATAGACAATTAATTTGGCTAACAATGGGTCATAAAAATGGGTAACTTCATTGCCTTTTGCGAATCCTGAATCAACACGAATGCCAGGTCCATGTGGTTCGATGAATTGCAATAACTTACCTGTACTCGGTAAAAATCCATTAGACGGGTCTTCTGCATAAATACGACATTCAATTGCATGACCTCTCTGCATAAAATCATTTTGCTTGAACGGGAATTTTTCACCAGATGCAATGCGGATTTGCCATTGTGCTAAATCAATGCCTGTGACTAATTCTGTTACAGGATGTTCCACTTGTAATCTTGTATTCATTTCAAGAAAATAATATTCAGAAGTTTTTGGGTCAAAGATAAATTCAATAGTTCCTGCATTGAAATAATTAACTGCTTTTGCGGCTCTCACTGCGGCTTCACCCATCCGATTTCTAATTTCTGGAGTCAACAATGGCGAAGGAGATTCTTCAATAATTTTTTGATGCCTGCGTTGCACAGAACATTCTCTTTCAAATAAATGAATTAAATTGCCATGCTTATCGCCAAAGACTTGAATCTCAATATGATGTCCATCTGCGATATATTTTTCGATTAATAATCTTTCATCACCAAAAGAATTTAATGCTTCTCGTTTTGCGGCTTGGATTGCTTCACTTAATTCACTTTCTTCATTTACAACGCGCATTCCTTTTCCGCCGCCACCCGCCGCCGCTTTCACCAAAACTGGATAGCCAATTTCCTTCGCGGCTTTTATAAAATCTTTTTCATTTTCTAAACCTTCAAAGCCCGGCACCGTTGGCACGCCTGCTTTTTTCATTAGGATTTTTGATTCGGCTTTGTCGCCCATTGCGCGAATCGAATCGCTTGAAGGACCGATAAAGGTCACATGAACAGAATCAACTGCACTGGCGAATGAAGCGTTTTCGGATAAAAATCCATAGCCGGGGTGAATCGCATCTGCTCCTGTTTGAGTCGCGGCGTTGATTAATTTATCAATGTTTAGATATGATTCTTTGGGAGCGGAATCGCCGAGATAAAACGCCTCATCCGCAAATTGAACATGTTGACTGTTTTTATCAGCATCGGAATACACCGCGACAGTTTTTATGCCAAGTTCTTTGCACGCACGCATAATGCGAATTGCAATTTCACCGCGATTGGCGATTAAGATTTTATTGAACATTCAACTTTTCCAATAATTCTTTTTCGCGTTCAGGCTTCAAACCTGCTTTCATTTCATAATCATTTGGAAGTTCATTAATCCATGTGAGCGTATCTTTGACCGTGTTTGAAATAGGAGAAAATTTGAGACCAGCATTAATGGCTTTAGAAATATCTACTTTTGAAAAACCAACATTTTCACCAACATCTGGAAGATAAGCAGGCAAGTCACTCCATGGGGCAATATTATTTTGTTTTATAAACTCTAAATTTGCCCATTTGAATTTTGCATCACTACCACTGACAAGTTTACAAGTATCAAGCAATAAACCAAATGAAAGTGGTGTATCGGGTCCAGTTGCATTGAACACACCAGAGACATCATTTTCAATTAACGTCAGAATAAAATCGGCAAGGTCGCGCACATCAATTAATTGAGTCAAAACTTCAGGTTTATCAGGCGCGAGAATTTCTCCACCTTGTGCAACCCGCTTGACCCAATATGTGAAGCGGTCAGTTGGGTCATGTGGACCAACGATGAGTCCAGGTCGAATAATTAATGAATCAATTCCTAAAATGTTTTGCACTTCTTTTTCACACAAGGCTTTCAACGCGCCATAAGTTTCGCCAGTAATTTCTTCAATACTTTCATCTTCAAGTTTTGCGACGGGGTCGCTTTCATTGATTCCAATTTTTGCAAAGTTTGCATACACCGAAATACTGGAAATAAAAACATATTTTTCTGTTTTGAGTTTTAACATATTGGCGGATAACTTAACAACACGCGGAACATATCCACACGTATCAATGACCGCATCCCACGTACCTTCAAGTTGGTTCAAATCTTTTTCCCTATCTCCCTTGATGGTTTTTACTTTTCTAAATAAATCTGGATTGGTTTTTCCACGATTAAACAAAGTGACTTCATGTCCGCGCACGCGGGCGGAGTTGACGAGATGTCTTCCAAGAAAACGTGTGCCACCAATGATGAGAATTTTCATTTTTTATTTTCTCCATTCGTCATTGCGAGGGTGGTGTTCGCCCACCCGAAGCAATCTCCAACTTAATCTTGAGATTGCTTCGCCACAAGAACAAGAACGTGGCTCGCAATGACAGGGTTACATTTATTTTTTCACCTTTGTTAAAGTCATCTCTGTTGCTTTCATTTCTTCACCTTCGGGTGTGATGTTATAAGCCGTAATCACCAAATGATTTGCATCAAGCAACTGCACTTCAGTACGCCAACCCCAATCAGGTCCCTCAGCAGGGTCAGGATAACTGCCTAAGACTTGAAATCCATTTTCTTTTTCTTCACCTGTGCAAAACATAATGGATGTATTCATGTGAAATGAATCTACCCAACTTGCTTCAAATTGATTTGTATTCGTATTGAATCCAAACGTAAACATGCCATGTTGTGCTTCGCCTTCAATGGAAGATTGATATAAAAATAAAGCAAATCTTCCATCTAAGATGATTTGAACACTGCCAACAATAGGTGCTTCGTCGGCGAGGTTATCTGGTTCGAACCAAAGTTTGGAAGAGCCAGTCCAATTGCCAGCGAGTTGGGAGAGGAATTTGTGGGGAGTGGAGGATTCGAAGGGCATAGTAGTTTCCTAAAAATTAAGTAATCAGTGTTCAGTAAACAGTATTTAGTCAATCAATAAAATATTTGTTTCAAAAATACTCCGTTGGTTGAGTAGGCGGTGTTTGTCCGCCGTACCGAAACCAATACGTACATATAAACTTTCCATTTACTAAAAGTTTTTCATTAACTGGTGGTTTCGATACAACTACATCCTAAACACACCAAAACTTCTCTCTTCAACTGGTGAATTTAATACAACAGATAATGCTAAACCTAACACTTGACGCGAATCAGCAGGGTCAATGATGCCATCATCCCATAATCTTGCGGATGAATGATATGGACTACCTTCGCGTTCATATTTTTCAAGTAATGGACGTTTAAATTCTTCCGCTTCTTCTTTGCTGAGAGTTGGTTTGCCTTCTCTGATGAGTTGGTCTTGTTTGATAGTTAGCAACACATTCGCGGCTTGTTCCCCACCCATGACACTGATGCGTGCATTGGGCCACATCCACATAAAACGTGAGCCATAAGCACGTCCAGCCATTGCATAATTCCCTGCGCCAAATGAACCGCCGATGACTAATGTCAATTTTGGAACACGAGTGGTTGCAACGGCATGAACCATCTTCGCACCATCTTTGGCGATGCCACCTGTTTCATATTCTTTTCCAACCATAAAACCTGTGATGTTTTGTAAAAATAACAATGGGATTCCACGCTGGTCACATAATTCAATGAAGTGAGTCCCTTTCAATGCTGATTCGCTAAATAAGACTCCATTGTTTGCAATGATGCCAACAGGATAACCATGGATGCGGGCAAATCCACAAACCAAAGTTGTGCCATAACGCGCTTTGAACTCACGGAATTTACTTCCATCCACAATGCGAGCGATGATTTCACGAACATCAAAAGACTCTTTGGAATTACGCGGCAGGACTCCATACAATTCATCAGGCGAGTACAAAGGTTCCTCTGGAGGAACAACTTCCACTGAAGAAAGATGCGTGTGAACATGTCCGCGTGGAAGAGTCTCGACGATGCTTCTTAAGATTTCGATGGCATGGTCATCATCTTCTGCAAAATGGTCAGCGACTCCGCTTCTTCTCGTGTGGACATCTGCTCCGCCAAGTTCTTCAGCAGTGACATCCTCACCCGTTGCGGCTTTGACGAGTGGCGGACCGCCGAGAAAAATTGTGCCAGCCCCTTTGACAATAATGGCTTCATCGCTCATGGCAGGGACGTATGCTCCGCCCGCAGTACACGAACCCATGACTGCCGCAATCTGCGGAATTTTTTTAGCAGACATGCGTGCTTGATTATAAAAAATTCTGCCGAAGTGATGCGCATCGGGAAAGACTTCATCTTGAAACGGTAAATTCGCACCGCCAGAATCGACGAGATATAAACATGGCAAATGATTTTCTTCAGCGATTTGTTGCGCTCGCAAATGTTTTTTGACCGTAAGAGGAAAATACGAACCACCTTTAACCGTGGCATCATTGGCGACAATCATGACTTCACGATTTGCAACTCGTCCAATACCTGTGATGATTCCTGCACTTGCGGCATCATTATCATATAAGTTATAAGCCGCAAGTGCAGACATTTCTAAAAACGGAGAATTGACATCGAGCAAACGTTCAATGCGTTCGCGCACAAACAATTTGCCTTGTTCTTCATGGCGTTTGCGATATTTTTCTCCGCCCCCTTCACGGACAGTTTTGAGTCTTTCTTTTAATTCTTTTGCAAGTGCGCGATTATATTCGGCGTTGGATTTAAATTCTGGAGATTGGGGGTTTATGGTGGATGGGAGGGATTCCATTTTTGGTTTTGTTAGTCCTAATGGTCTTATTGGTCGGATTAGTCGGATCGGTCTAAAAGGTCAGAGTGGTCAGTTATCAGTAATCAGTTTTGTTGAGTCTAGCATAAATTAGTGGGTTGTGAAATGATTTATTTGTTCGGGCTATCCCGCACGGACGTGAACGTCCATGCTACTATTACAAAGTCCGCTCAAGCGGACTTTGTAATAGTAGCGCGTGGGATTTATCCCCGCACGGGCTGAGGTAGAGATTTATCCCGCCTAAACATGATTTATAATCATTAACGATGAAGAAAAAAACTGAAATGCGAAAAGAATATGACTTTAGCAAAGCCAAACGTGGGAAATTTTACCGCCCACTAGATAAAGACTATAATACCGCCCATGTTCACAAAAAAGATGGGACCGTTGAAGTAATTCACTACTCTCTAGCGGAAGGAATAGTGTTACTCGCACCTGATGTGCAAGAGTATTTTCCTGATTCTGAATCAGTGAATGAAGCATTACGCTCGTTGATTAAGTTGATAGATAAATTGCCTGCGAAAAAGTATAAACAGCAGAGGTCAGCGGGTTTGCAGGTCGCAGAGAGAAAGTAAGTAGATTCAGGGTGAAATAATGACTGATGAAAACTTTCAGATTTTCTTAAGTTATGCGAGCGATGATAAACCAACCGCGAGGTTTATATACGACGCATTAAGAGAAAACCTTCTTGATGTTTGGTTGGATGAAGAAAAGTTGTTAGGCGGAGAAGAATGGGAAATAGAAATACCAAAAGCTATCAAAAAATCAGATGTTGTTTTGCTTTTGTTATCTAACCATTCGATTACAAAGGAGGGCTATTTTCAAAAAGAAATAAGATTTGCTCTTGACATTGCTAATGAAAAACCAGAAGGTACAATTTTTATTATTCCTTTAAGACTCGAGGATTGTGAAGTTCCTCAATCATTAAAAAAATGGCATTATATAGATTACTTTGACGAAAAATGGTTTGATAGACTAATAAAAGCCTTCAAGGAAAGATCAGATGGAATTGGCAAAATATTACACTCTTTAAAGACCGAGTTCGATTTATCCTTTATATGTGATGTATGTAATAATCCAATTAATATATATAAAAACGAAGGACAAATTTACATATTAAGGGAGGAATTATTTTCAGCAAGAAGAAAATCCGAAGAACTTTCAAAACAAAAAGTAGTGCCATCTAGTGAGTTGGAAGGAACAATTGCACATTGGCATAAATCTCATTTTGCATGTAACAAGGAAGTAGACTCATTTTATGATATAGAGATATATCGAATTAGAACATTACAAAAATTATTAATATGGACATCTCATTTGATGTGGAAAAGGTGGTTAGTTAATACAGATTGGCCTATATTAATACGAGATATTCTTGGCAAAGAGCATGAGATTCTATAATTTACTTATCTTCATTCTCCTAATCGCCTGCTCACCACAAGTCACGATAGCTCCAACGGTTTCGGTGACGGATACACCGTCACGACCGATTCCGACGCCGAGATATGATGTCACGGAGCAGAATCAGGTTGAGGTCACTGAAGAAGCGACGGCGACACAGCGGGTAACTGTCACAGCGACGGAAGAGGTCAATGCAGAAGAAACATCTACTGAAACGCCAATATCCAATGAATGGATGAGTGCGCCGATTTTGCCACAGCCAAGCGATACAGTTCGCAATATTTATGAATATGGTCAAACGTTGGGGAATAACCCGAATGCGTTTTCTATTTTTGGAGATTGCCAAGCCCGCCCTGATGAATTTTTTGGGTTGTATGAAACCGATGAAAATTTAGTTAGTAGTCTTTCGCCTGAGTTGCAAGAGACTGTGAATCATTTTACTGGTTCGTTCAATCGTGAAAGCCCAACTGCGCAAGATGGCACCACGCCGGGCGCGTTGTTATGGATACAATGGCATCGTGGCAGGTTTGGTTGCACATTTGCAGAAACGCCAGTAGATTGTGAGTTGCGGATTCAAAACCCGTCGTTTGTGATTATTCAAATCGGTTCGCATTTTGAATCGCGTAACACTGAATATTTGCGAAGAATTATTACGCAATTAATTGATAGAGGTGTGGTGCCGATTCTTGCTACCAAAGCCGATAACCGCGAATTAGATTTTCGCGTCAACCGTGATATGTATTTGCTTGCTAAAGAATTTGATTTGCCTCTGTGGAATTTTTGGGCATCGCTTTCCGATTTACCCAATCGCGGACTTTACACGCGCAAAGACCGTCCGTTACAAGGCGATATTTATTTAATAGAAGGAGCGCAAGAGATTCAACGTCAAACAGGTTTGGAAGCGTTAAGTATCGTTTGGCGTTATGCGACAGGTGAATAATTTTTTCACCACAGAGTACACAGAGATCACTGAGATTTAATTAATATTCCTCTGTGCTCTTCGTGGTCTCTGTGGTGGATGATTTAAAACAAAAGGACGCGGAGACCGCGTCCCTACATTCATCATTCACAATTCATCCTTTTAATGGCGGTGCATCTTTATCATACACAAACACTTGCACATCCATGCCGTCACTATTTAACATATCCAATGCGGGTTGAAACGTAGCATCTTTAATTTTTTGCATATCACCCGCAGGTGCATACACAGAGAGCCGCGCTTCTTCATCAGACATTTTCGCGGCTTTGACTTCCGCGCTCGCACAGGCGGCTTTGATTAAGTCTGTCATCTTTTTAATAGCATCATCAATGGACATAAACGGCTCCTGTTTTTTGAATTATACAACATCAACTTGCGTTCAACTTTGCAACCGTCACACCTTCGCCACCTTCGGTATGACCACCTTCTTCAAAAGATTTTACATACGAATGTCCGCGTAAGGCATCGCGCACGGCTTGTCTTAATTTTCCAGTGCCTTTGCCATGAATAATTCGCACAAACGGCAAACCCGAAAGATACGCTTGCTCTAAATATTTTTCCATTTTATCTAACGCATCTTCACTCATCAAACCGCGTAAATCAACTTCCATGCCGGGGGACTTCGTCCCGACCGCAGACGATGGACGGCTGACCGCTTTCTGCTTATTGCTTTCTGATAACTGTTCGCTAGATTTTCTAATTAATTCCGACATCCTCGCCCGCACACGAATCGTCCCGATTTGAACTTCCGCATCAGACTCGCCTATGGCTGTTACTACGCCTTCGGCATTCAACGTGCTGACAGTGACTCGCTCTCCAAGTGCAATAGACCGCTGACCACTGACCGATGACCGTCCGCCGTCTGCCGTCTGCCGTCGTTCTATCGGTTGTGTTGTTTTACTTTCAATCTCTTCTATCTTTTCTTCAATAGATTTGATTGCAGTTAACGGTTGCTGTGCTTTCTTTAATTGAGATTTCAACGAATCAATATTGCTTCTCAATATAGCAACTTCTAATTCACCTTCGGCACGGGCTTTGGCTAAAGTCTCACGGCGTTCATCTTCTATTTTTTCGAGACGCTTTTCTAAATCAACATTTTGTTTTTCAAGTTTCGCACGAGCTTTTTCTAGCTTTTCACGTTCGCGTGAAGTACGGTTTCTTTCTTTACGAATGTCATCTAATAATTTATCGGCACGCAAATCTAGCGGATTAATTTCCGCTTTGGCAGAATCAATAATTGATTGTGGAAGACCAAGCCGTTGTGCAATGGCTAAGGCGTTTGACCGACCTGGTAGTCCAAGAGTCAACTTGTAGGTAGGACGAAGCGTTTTTATATCAAATTCAAGAGATGCGTTAACAACTCCATCTGTCGAATGTGCAAATGTTTTTAATTCGGGATAATGAGTCGCTACCAAAGTCATCGCGCCGGTTTCAAGTAAGTGACTCAAAATTGCCCGCGCAATTGCGGCACCTTCTTGTGGGTCAGTACCTGAACCGAGTTCATCAAAAATAACGAGTGAACGATTATCAATTTCTTTTAAGATGCGAATAATATTTGTAATGTGACCTGAAAAAGTTGAAAGCGATTGTTCAATAGATTGTTCATCGCCAATATCGGCATACACCGAATGAAAACATGGAAGTTGCGAACCACTTTGTGCGGGAATGTGAAGTCCGCTTTGCGCCATAAGTACAAGTAAGCCAGCCGTTTTTAACGAAACAGTTTTTCCGCCAGTGTTTGGACCTGTAATAACAATTGCACGTGTTCCTTCTGCTGGGTCAACATCAATCGGCACAACATCATTAGGGTTTAATAATGGATGACGAGCATGAATTAATTTAATTGACGATTTTAGATTTACGATTTTCGATTTACCACTATTCACTGATAACTGATTACTGTTTACTGTTTCACTGATAACTGGCTCACTTGCTTTCAACTCTTCTGCATATTTCGCTTTTGCAAATGCTAAATCTAGCACTGCTAAATTTTCAACACCATACTTTAACTCAACGGCATGTTCGCCAACAATTGATGAAACTTCAGCAAGGATTCTTTGTTCTTCATCTCGTTGTGCAAGTTGTAATTCACGAATTTCATTATTCGCTTCTACAATTGGCAAAGGTTCTATAAATAAAGTTGCGCCGCTTGATGATTGGTCGTGAATCACTGATTTAATTTTCCCCTTAAATTCTGCCCGTAATGGAATCACATAACGCCCATCTCGTTGGGTAATGATGGGTTCTTGTAACATTTGTGACGTTTTAGAATCGGTGACATATTTTTGTAAACGACTCATTAATCTATCTTGTGCAATTCTTAAACTTCGGCGAATGTCTGCTAACTTTGGTGATGCTGAATCTAAAACTTCGCCACGTTCTGAAAGGACTTTTGTAATCGCATCCACAATGCCGTAGGTTTCAGGTAAACCTTCCACAATCAAAGTGAGGCGCGGGTATTCATCGTTTTTCTTTTCAAAATTCTTTTTCAAATCTCGGCATGAAATTAAAGTAGATTTCACATCCAACAAAGCATGTGGGTCAAGCACGCCGCCACGCGCCGCCAAATCCGCTTGCGGACGAATATCATGTGCCGCACCTACGCCCATGCCTTGCAAAGATAAAATTTTTCTCGCCTCAGTTGTTTCACTTAAACGAGCAGTTGCCAACTCAAAAGAATCGGTTGGCTCTAAACTGCGGGCTAATGCCATCGAAGCGGAAAAATCACAAAAGCCTGCTAACTTTTCCAAAATCTTTGGGTATTCAAGTACGTTGAGAGTCTTGCTATCCATAACGAGAATTATAAACCTATTGGGTGATGCATTGAAAATATAAATTCAGATACAATCAAGCAGTTTTCAATTCAGGAGTCTTTATGAAAAACATAGATACGCGCCAATTAATTACAAGTATCACAGCAGGGCTAGTGGCAGGTTTAATTGTGATTGTATTTTGTATTTCATTAGCAACTTTAATTTTCAGTGGCGAAATGAGCGCGTACATTTCACGCGGCATTGGTTTATTTTTATTCGGCGGTTTTGTGATGTCTGTTTTGATTAGCATCTTTGGAACATTGCCCGGCACAGCCATTGGTCCACAAGATGGACCTGCCGCATTGGTTGCCGTAGCCGCCAGTGGAATCACCGCTTCACTCGTCGGGACAGCTGATTCTGTTTTCTCAACCGTTGTTGCTACCATGATAATTTGTTCTTTTGCAACAGGTGTTATCTTTTTCTTAATCGGTACATTCAAACTTGGTAATCTCGTTCGTTACATTCCCTATCCCGTCGTTGGCGGATTTTTAGCAGGTACAGGCTGGTTGCTCACACGCGGCGCAATTGAAGTGATGGCTGGTGAAACATTGAGCATGCGTGTTTTAGGCAGTTTATTAAATTCAGATATGTTAATCCGCTGGTTGCCGGGGACTATTTTTGCCGTAATTGTATTAATCGTTTTACGAAAAGTGAATCATTATTTGGTTTGGCCCAGCATTGTGTTTAGTGCCATACTTATCTTTTATATTGCTTTGTTTGCAACAAATACAACCATTGACCAAGCCAGAAGTTTGGGCTTGTTATTACAAGCATTTCCAGCAGGCGGTCTATGGAAACCGTTCTTAGGAACAGAGTTTAGTCAGGTGCAATGGAATGTATTAGCAAACAATATAGACAAATTAATTCCAGTTCCATTAGTAAGTTTGATTGCATTTTTATTAAATGCCACAGGCTTAGAGTTAGTCGCCAAACGTGACATCCACCTCAACCATGAATTAAGAATCACAGGCATTGCCAATATCGCCTCAGGGCTGGGAGGCGGACCCGTTGGTTATCACATGCTTGGGGCAACATCGCTGGGTCAAAAAATGGGAGCAAAGACTCGCATTGTCACCATCACCACCGCAGTTGTGTGCGGATTAATTTTGTTAGCAGGCGGAGCATTTATCAGTTATGTGCCTGTTGCTTTATTAAGCAGTTTATTGCTCGTTTTAGGTTTATCTTTTCTTATAGATTGGGTCTACGATGCTTGGTTCAAACTTCCGCGTTCAGAATATTTCATTGTATTAATTAGTTTGGTCGTCATCGCTACAATTGGCTTTCTCGAAGGCGTTGGCGTTGGAATCATCGCCGCCACAGTTATGTTTGTATTCAAATATAGCAACGTTAACACCGTACACGATACATTGAACGGAAAAATTTATCATTCCAAAGTAGAACGCCCGCAAATTCAACGTGACATTTTGCATGAACATGGCGAAGGCATTCATATCTTCCGCTTGCAGGGATATATTTTCTTCGGCACATCAGATAAATTGCTAACACGCATTCGTGAATTGCTAGAAGATAAAAATATCAAAGAACATTTTATTCTGTTAGATTTTCACCGCGTCTATGGTTTAGATTCTTCGGCTGTTTCTAGTTTTACGCGCATGCGACAAGTAGCAGAATTACATAAGACTCAATTGGTTTTGACGGAAGTAGATTCTACAATTCGCAAATCAATGGAACGTGGCGACTTCAAAGCCGATGAATATGTGCATTTCTTCCCTACCTTAGACCATGGCGTGGAATGGTGTGAAAATAAATTGCTTCAAAAGTATGAAGCCTCTACACAATTTATTCAAGTTGGCATTAAATCCCAATTGAAGCGCACATTTCCAAAACCAGAGTTGATTGATAAATTAATCCCTTATCTTGAACGCATGGAAGTAGCAGAAAATTTTTATTTAATGAAACGCGGAGACTTGCCAGAATCTATGTACTTCATTGAGTCTGGCAGATTAAGCATCCTGATAGAAAATGTCGAAGGGGAAGTCACCCGTTTGAGCAGTCTCCGAAGCGGAACCGTTGTCGGTGAGTTGGGTCTATATCTAAAAAATGAACGCACAGCAAATGTTGTCACCGAACAAAAAAGTGTTTTATATAAATTGACAACTGAAGCGATGAAAAAAATGGAAAGCCAAGACCCTGATGTCGCATCTGCATTGCATGAATGGATTGCACGTTTGTTGGCAGAACGCATGGCAGATAACAACCGCGCCATTGAAGCACTATTAGATTAATGAATCAAAAACAAAAAATTTCATGGGTTGAAGTTTTAGCGTTAGCACTTATTAGTGTTCAAATTTTTTTGTATACTTTTATGTGGCTTCGCTTATTGAATGACCCATCTATCAAAACAATGGACTTCATTAGTTTTTATACCACTGGGCGTTTAATGCGCATGGGAGAATATCAACAAATTTACAATCTTGATTCGCAAGCCTTGATTCAAAATCAAATCATCGGCGAGAGCTCTGCGCCTTTAATATTTGCACATCCACCACATTTGAATTTTTTATTAGCGTTCATCGCCAATGAAAATTATGTTTCATCTTACATGGTTTGGTCATTGTTCAATATGTTTGTCTTATTAATATGTGCCGCATTAATAAAAAATTTTTTTATTAAATTAAATTGGGATGTTCGTTCTGCATGGCTTGGCGCAATGGCGAGCATTACATTTTTTCCAACCTTCATCAGCATTCTCGGCGGGCAAGATACAGTTTACACATTACTCGGTTTGCTGTTATGGATGTTCGGTTTATTAAATGCAAAAGAGATGAAAGCGGGATTTGGATTAGCACTTGCGACTCTTTCTCCAACAATTGCAGGCGCGCTGACATTTCCTCTTTTCGCTTCACAACGACGGGCTGGAATTTGGTTTGTGATAGGGATACTTTTGCTTACGCTTCATGCTTTTTTATTGCTTGGGTTGCAAGGGATTAAAGATTTTATCCACTTGCTTGGCATTAATTCAGAAGCGCAAGTGTACGGGTTAGACTGGTCAAAAATGTATAACTTGCTTGGCTTATTGATACGGTCATTTCCAAACGCCGATACAAATTTGATTCGCACAATAGCATGGAGCGTAGCGGGTATATCCATTTTTGTAATATGTATCTGGTGGTGGAAAAAAGATATTACTGTAAAACATATCGGCATTGCTGTTTTGCTCGGCACATTCACCGCGCCACATTTATATTTGCACGGAGTTAGTTATCTGCTCTTGCCACTTTTAGGTATGATGGTCTTATTACATGAAGTGGGAAAGCAAACAGTTGCCTTGCTTCTTGCACCAATGATTTCTACACTCTTAATCATTATCTTGTTGTTAATCCCAAACTGGGATTTCCATATATACTATCTGCTCATGCTGGCATTATTTTTAGGGTTTATTTTTTTGAAGAATTCAAATTCAATAGAGGATAAAACGTTATGATTGTCGTA